>QNDV01000387.1 GCA_003646045.1 bacterium | reverse complement strand
GTACCGTTCTCCTCAATGAGCACGACGTAGATCATGGGCGGTGTCGTGGGGGTCATGTTTTCGGCGGGCTTCTTCATGACCTTGTAGAAGCCGGAATCCAGGTCATTGAAACTGTAGATTCCATCCTCACCGGACATGGTATCGACAGGCTCCATGCCCTCGGCGGACAGCTCAATGACGGCGCCGGCCAGGCCGGCCTCTGTCTCGTCCATGATGCCGTCACCGTTCTCGTCGTTCCAGACCATGCCGCCGATGGCGCCCCGGGTCGGGGTGTCGGAACCGGTATCGAGGCGGGCCACGAAGCCGATGGAAATGCCCTCATCCACAACGAAACCTGTCTCGCGGCCCAGACTCTCCTCCTGTGGGGTCCACATGGCGTCATCGTTCTCGAATTCGAAGACGATGGTGGCGCCCGCGCCGTGTTCGTCGTTGTCCGGGTTGGCCACCGTGATGCCGTCCGGCAGCAGGCTCAGGAAGGTCATGGTCACCGGTTCGTTGTATGTCTCGTCACCCAGGTTGATCACGCTGAGATCCATGACCAGTTGGCCGGCATCAACATCATAGTGGATGTTGCGGCCGCGGATGGCGAAGGGTCCCGGCTCGGGGGCCGCCGGGTCGCCGTTCCTGGTCGAGAGGATCTCGAAGTCGGGCGTGTCGTCCGGGACATCGACGTGGAAGACGCCGGTGGTCGGATCACTGTTGATCTGTGTGGGGATGGTCGTTGAGTCATCGCTGCAGCCGGCCAGGATCAGGCCCAGTCCGGCCAGGACAAGGACTCCGCAGCGGACGAGCAGACCTCCGCTATGATTGTTGATTCGTGACATGGCGATTGCTCCCTTCAATTCCGGTTTCCGGGGGTGTGATCCACCGCACCGGGATGAGACGTTTGTTTGCCTGGGGGCCGGTTTCATTCCGGCCGGTCCATGTCCCGGGGCACCTCGACCAGGGTGTTGAGGATCACCACGCCCGTAATGTGGCCATCATCGTTGTGGACGACCTCCTGGACGAAGCCCTTCACCCGGTCGCGGTTGCCGTTCCACCATTTGGCGTGGCCACAGGCATACACGTCGCCGTCGTGTTCATCGGCATCGCGGGCCACGTCAACCCGGAAACGCGCGCCGCGTTCGATGTCGTCCCATTTGCATTTCTCACCGAAATAGACCTTGGTGCCCATGATTTCGAGATAGCGGTCCTCGATGCTGAAGTCGGTCACCGGGCCGGCCAGGCGGCCCCAACAGTCGTTCTCGCGGCAACCGTCGTCGCAATCGTCGTCACAATCGCCTTCTTCGCAGTCTTCGTGATCGCGGTCGCGGTGCTTGTCATCGATGCTGTCGCAGTGACAGACGTCGAAGATCTCGGCCAGCAGGCGGTGGGGCTCACCGTCATAGACGCCCTTGGCGTGGACGTAGTCGCCCACCCTGACGAAGTCGTCAACGGGGTCGTCGCCGCGTTTGACGCCGAAGTTGGCCAACAGGAAGTCGGACACGGTGCCGTCCATCTCCACCAGGATGACTGCCATCTCGGGTGGTGTGGTGCCCATCATGCCGTCCTGGGGCAGGCGCACCACCGTGTAGTAGCCGGCGTCCAGGCCGTCGAAGCGGTAGGTGCCGTCTTCCGCGGTCACGACGCTGGCCAGGGGTGTCACGCTGACGTCGTCACCCATCTGCAGGGCGATGGATACTCCGCCGACGCCGTTTTCATCGTCACCGATCTGGCCATCCTCGTCCTCGTCATGCCAGACGATGCCACCGATGGATCCACCGGTGGGGGCCATGTCCACGTCGATACGGGCCACGAAGCCGATGGAAGTACCGGACGCGACCACAAAGCTCACGGATCTGGGCAGGCTCTCCTCGCCGGGGGTCCAGTTGCCGTCGTCGTCCGCGAATTCGAACAGGAACAGGGCGCCTGCGCCGGACTCGTCATTGTCCGCGTCCAGCACCGTCACGTCCGAGGGAATGAACTGCACGAAGGTCAGACCCACCGGTTCCGGGTAGGTCATATCGCCGTCGTTGACCAGCGACAGATCCACCGTCAAGGTGCCGGCCTCGGTGTCATAGGCGATGTTGCGGCCGCGCACCAGGAGCGGACCGGGTCGCGGGTCATCCCCACCGTAACTGACCAGGGCGGCGAATTCGAAATCTACCAGATCCTCGGAGATGTCCCCGCGGAACATGGCGCTCAATTGCCCGGTCGAACCACCGGGTTGGCCGGGATCGGACCCGTCCGAGCAGGCACCGACCATGAAGGCAAGTGCTGTCAAAACCAGCAGGATTCGTGATCTGGAAAGCATGGTATTCCCTCCCTGAGAAATGGGAACTTTCTCCCTACACACCGATGTATCTCGACTACGGCGGGCCAAGATACGACAATAATTGAAATCCCGCCCGGAATCCTAACACATTTGGACCGGTTTTTTATGTAAGAATCCGGTGAATTGTTGATGAATGAGGGCCGGTGGCCATTGGACAGTGAATAGCCAGCGATGCTAGAATACGAGTTCCTGATGGTGTTCGTGTGCCGCCGAATCAAGCCGTGACCAACCCGGAAAAGCATGACAGTCATCCTCAACTACCTCCGCGTCCATCTCGAGGAACACGTCCACGTGCGCCTGCACATCGTGTTGGGTTTGTTGCTGACTGCCACATTCATATTCAATTACGGTACCGGCTTCCATGGCCGGGTGCTGGTTGCCGAGGCTGACCTGTGGGTCAAGGCACTGCAGTACCTGCTTTTCTATTGCCTGCCCTGGTACGGCGTGTTGCTTCTGCAACGGGTCATGACCGGCTCGCCTCTCCCGAAGCAGCGCGCTTTCTGGTGGCTATCCGCCTTTGCCCTGCTGGTACTGGTCCTGAACCGTATCACCATGCTTGAGACGCGTCTGCTGGTCGACGATCTGGACCTGTCGCCACAGGTGAAATGGTACCTCTGGAAATGCCTCGTGAATTTCACGCGCACCCTGGCATTCGTGGTGCCGTTGGCGGCGGTGCACCTGATTTGGGATCGCCGGGGTTCAGACCTGTACGGCCTCGCCTGGCGCCACTTCGACTGGCGGCCCTACACGGCCATGTTGGCCATCATGGCCGTACCCATCGCCTGGGCATCCTTCCAGCCTACCTTCCTGCACACCTATCCCATATTCCGGCCCGGCCAGGTGGAAACACAACTGGGTTGGCCCCCTGTCGTCACCTACGGCGTCCACGAAGTGTGTTACGCCCTGCGTTTCGTGGGTGTCGAGCTGTTCTTCCGCGGTTTCCTGGTGATCGGTCTGGCCCGCTGGCTGGGGCGCGACGCCTTGTTGCCGATGGTATTTCTCTATGCCATCTGGCACTTCGGCAAACCCATGCCCGAGGCTCTGGGCTCCATATTCGGCGGCTACATCCTGGGCGTCATCGCCCTGTCCAGCCGATGCATTATCGGTGGTACCCTCGTCCACATGGGTATCGCGCTGCTGATGAATCTGGCGGCCGTGCTGCACAAGCCTCCTGCCGGTTGAGTCGTTCCGGCGTTGGCGGTCAGCATTCACCTGACCTAAGCTATGATGCCATTGCCACTTCCCACT
>QNDV01000386.1 GCA_003646045.1 bacterium | reverse complement strand
GGGGGCACAAGGACGCCCGCTTCGGCACCCACCACGCCCGTGACGCGTGGCACCTGTTCCAGACCAAGGGTCCGAAGTGGGACCTGAACATCTTCAGTTCGGCCATGAAGATGAACTCGCAGCTCATGCACATCATCCACTACCACATGAAGGTGCGCAAACCGGTCACGCGGGAGGAACTGGTGGCGCGGGTGGAGGCCGATGACCGTATTGCCACCACCTTCAAGACCACCGCCAACAGCGTGTTCTCCTTCGGGCGTGATCACGGTTTCTGCGGGCGCATCCTCAACCAGTCCGTGATGCCCATGGACACCATCCACGTCAGCGAGGACGGGACGGAGATCACCGGCTATTGCTTCACGCCCCAGGACGGCAACTCGTTGCTGAGTTCGGTGGCGGCGACGGTGTGGGGAATGTACCCGGAGACGTACGAAAAGATCGTGCAGTGTCTGCGGCCGTACTTCTTCGCGGAAGTCTGATCAGATATTTCCCTCGGCCTCGGCGACGAGAGCCGCCAGGCGCGTTGCCTCGGCCCGTGCGGGGAAGTCGCTGTCCGACCGTTCGACGCACCACTGGAGCTGTGAGAGGGCCTGGCGGGCCGATTCGACCTGCCCGGTTTCCAGGTAACAGCTCACCGCCAGTTCCAGCACGTTGAACAGGCGCGGATTCACCGCCAGGATGGGCGTGATTTCCGCCAGGGCGTCGGCGGGCTGACCTGACTCGTACAGGTTGGCGGCCAGTCGATAGCGCTCGTACCACTGTTCGTGGATCGCGCGCTTGTCCACCATGAGGGTCAGGACGTTGCGCCACATGCGCACCGCGGTGTCCGGTTCCCCGGCAGCTTCGGCGAGGATGGCGTCGAAGGTCTTGGCGGCGATCTCCACAAAGCCGCTTTGCTGGGACGAATAACGGTAGCTGTCCTTCGCGCGCCATTTCAACAGGCACGAGTCCATTACCGCCGACGCGGCGTCGAAGTCATGCCGGTAGGCCAGGCGTATGCCACGGTAGAAGCATGAGGTGCCGTCCTCCGGGTAGCGACCGATGAACTCGGCGGTGGCACGGTCCAGTTCCGACTGGAAGTCGGCCATCAGGAACATGCCGATGATCTCGCGATCGATCCGCTTGGCCAACTCGCTGCCCTCGACCTCGGTGCGGACCTTTTCCAGGATGTCCAGGCCGTCGTGCATGCGCCCGCGGGCCAGGTAGGACTTGCCCAGGTTGATGAGCGAGTGATAGAAGTCCGGTTGCATCTGTACCGAGCGCCGGAAAGCCTCCTCGGCTTCCTCGTAACGCCCCAGCACCATCAGGACCTCACCCAGGGAGTCGTGGGGGTTGGCCTGGTCGGCGGCCAGGAAGGCATATTTCTGCATGTATTCGATGGACTGTTCGTAGTTGCCCCGGTTCAGTTCCAGGTAGCCCAGCATGTTGTAGCTGGTGGCATAGTTGGGGTCCACCTCGAGAATGTCTTTCCAGCGTCGTTCCTGCTCCTCGGAATCACCTTCGCGGGTCGCCACCATGGCCCTGGCCTCGAGGACAAACAAGTTGTCGGGCAGTTCGAATTCCAGCCTGGTCAGCAGGGAATCCTTCATCCCGTAGAAACGCGTATCGGGCAGGCTGGCCAGGCGCAATTCCGATAACATGCGGCGCTGGTCGTCCACGATCAGGCCCGTCAGACTGTCGGCTCGTGCCATTTCCAACTTGAAATTGTCGGTTTCGCCCAGGCGGCCGAAAGCGAAGGCGCGGGAGATACTGGCTTCCGCCAACAGCGGGTCCAGTTCCAGTGCCCGTTCCAGCTTGTCCACGGCGGCGCGCAGGCGGAAGGCCAGAAAATCGGCCGTGCCCGCTTCACACAGGGCCATGGCCTCGGAACTGGTCGAGACGTCTTCGTCCGCGCTTTGGCTGTTGGTCAGCAGGTAGCCGGCCCCGATTAGCAGCATGGCTATAAACAGGACGGCGAGGATCCACTTCAATTCCGTTCCTCCAGGTGAATGCGGGTACGGGCCTGCCGGTCCTGGTGCAACCGCCGGCAGGCTCGAATCCCGGGATCAATACGGCCGGACCGGGGTCCGGTTGCAAAAAAGATGGGGGCACTCATGTAAGGCCCCCTGCTTCGCGCAGGGACTCCTGACCCGTTACCGCTATCTTCAAACCGAGCATGGTGATGTCGTCGTCGGCGTCCGTCCGGCCACTGAAGTCGTGCAGGCTGGTCTTGACGGCCGCGAAAATATCCTCCACCGATTCCTCGCGCAGGCGGGTCAACAACTCGTTCAGGCGATCCTCGCCGAAATCCTCGTCGCCGTCCGGGCCCTTGGTCTCGGTCAAACCATCGGTGTAGAAGAACACCAGGTCTCCCTCGCCCAGGAAGATCTCGTCTTCTTCGTAAGTGCCGAAATCGAAGGCGCCGAGGGGTAGCCCGCCCGCTTCGAGCAACTCGATGGTCCCGTCGGCGCGCATCACGACCGGGGCGTTGTGGCCCCCGGAGCTGTAGCGAAGCGTATGCTGGTCGGGTCGGTAGAAGGCCAGGAACAGGGTGGCAAAATGCTGCGGGTCGGTACTGGCGTGGATCTGGCGGTTGATCCGCTCGAGAACCACCGCCGGCTCGTCACAGTTGTCGCACTGGGCACGCAGGGCGGCCTGCAGGTTGGAAGCCAGGATCGAGGCCGGCATACCCTTGCCGCTGACATCGGCGATGATCAGTACCAGTTGGCCGTCGTCCCGTTCGAACACGTCGTAATAGTCGCCCGATACCTGCTTGCTCGAGATGTTGATTGCCTCCATTTCCACATCCCCGGGGTGTGGCAGGGTCAGGGGCAGTAGCCGCGCCTGGATGCGGCGGGCCATGGCCATCTCCTCTTCCAGTTTCAGCTTGGCCACTTCCTCCTCCAGCAGGCGGGCGTTCTCCACCTGGAGGGCCACCTGTCCGGCGACTATGGTCAGCATCTGCAGTTCATAGACTTCGTAGTCGTCATCTCCCGGGCGCCCAGGCAAAGCGAACAGGCCCACCAGTCGTTCCTGGGCCACCATGGGCACCAGTAGCTGGATGCCGTGGTCGACGAGTTGGACCTGCTCCGTGGCCCTGGCTTTGAGGTCGGCCTGCTCGCGGGTGATGGTCTGGCGGCCGACCATCTCGCGGGCGTCACCGGCGTCGGCCCAGAAGGGCTCGCCCCGGGATTCCAGCAGGGAGGCGAGGGCTGGCAGGGCCAACTGGTCGGGATAGGTCCGTGCCGGAGTCACCTCTTCCGTGTCGGGAATCTTGTCATCGAGTACCGTACGCGGCGGCGAGCACGCGGCCACCAGGTCGAAGTGGCGCTCCGGATCATCGGCCCGGGCCAGGTAGACCGCGATACCCGGCAATGACAGCAACTCCGTCAGGCGGGATCCGACCTTCGTGACCAGCGCCTCACGCTGGATGAGCCGTGGTATCTCCCGGCTGAATTCCTCCAGCAGGGAGGTCATGTTGTCCCGCGAGTGATAGAAACGTCGGTCCAGATTGCGCTGCAGCTTGACTCGCAGGGGCCACAGCCCCGCCACCACGGCCAGGATCGTACCGGTCGTCGCCAGCGGGCCGGC
>QNDV01000385.1 GCA_003646045.1 bacterium | reverse complement strand
TCCGCGACGATGGCGCCACCATAGACCTTCTGGAAGCCGACATCCGTCCAGGGGGTGCTATTGGCCGCCGTCCAGTCGCGGGTGAAGAGGGAGCCCACCTAGCTGAGGTCCTGCTGGAGGGTCTGCGCCAGGACGATGCGGGAATCTTCGCCGCCCACGAACCTCCAGGCCACGACCGGCCCCGTGCGCAGGAAGTCGGTGGCAGGGCTGGTGCCGCCGCCGTCCGCCCACGACTCGTAGGCCATCTCGGGGTAGTGCTGCTGGATCGCCGTGACCTCCCAGGTGGCGTCGATGTCCTGCTGGACGATGAACGTGAGCAGGCCCGGGGCGACCGCCTCGATCAGGGCCACGAACCCAGGGCTGGGCTGCTGGTCGCTCGAGGGCTTCCGGCAGAGCAGGTACTGCCCGACCGTGGGCACCCACCCACCGCCAAGCGCACCGATGGAGACGGGGACAGGGCTGGGGTCAGCCGCGTGAACGCTCGACACGTCCGACTCCTGGGAGTCGTCCTCGCACCAGGACACGGGCCCGAGGGTGTCGGAGACGGCCAGAAGCGAGTCGTGCTTCTGGTGCAGGGCTGCGTTCAGCTGGGTCTGGGGATCCATCCCCGCCACGCCTGCAGCAGGCCGGACGGCTGTGACCACGGTGAGCTCCGTGTACCAGTTGCGGCTGCGCGGGTTGGCGAAGCCCATGAGGCGGTAGGCCCCCTGCAGCCTGCCCAGGTTGGCTGTCGGGGCGATCCGCCACAGCTGCAGGTTCTGGTGCAGGCGCTCGCCCTTGAAGTACGCGGCTTTGCGAATGTACGTCATTAGGACCCGCCGATTCCGAAGTTGCCGGCCGCGTTCAGGATGGACTGCATCTGCACCGTCCGGGCGTTCAGGAGCGTGATGGATCCGCCGAACTCATCGAGGATTGTCTGGACCGTCTCCACGGTCTGGTCGGCCATCTCCTTCACAGCCTTCGCCAGCTTGGCCGCGCTGTCGTCGGTGGACTTCGACGCCTGCTTGGCCTTCGCCACCTCCTGCGCCGCCTTGTCCATCGAGGCGGCAGCCGGGGACTTGGTGCCGGCGCTGAACACCTCGGGGCTGAAGAATGAGGTAGGCCCTGCAGGCTTGGCGCCGAAGCCGAACGTGCCGCCCCCGATGCCCTGGAACCCCTTGGTCACGTCGGAGAACCCAGCCGCGCTAGACTTGGCTGCCTTCGCCGCCTTTGAAATCGCAGCCGCCGACTTCTCTGACGACTTGGCCGACCGCTCCTTGGCATCGGCCTCGTCCTCGGCGAGCTCTGCCAGCTTGAGGGCGTGCAGTTCCTCGACCTTCGCCACGTCCAGGCCCTTGTCGAGCAGGTCCTGGCGCTCCTGGGCCAGCCTGACCCGGTCCCGCTCCGCTCCCTCGGTGGCCCGGAGTAGCTGGAGTTGGCGATCCAGCGACTGGTTGCCCATGTCGATGGTGTCCTGGGCTCGCTTGAAGTCATCGAGGATCTTGACTATGTTGACCTCGATCGCCTCGAGGGGGCCGACCCACAGGCCGGCCGCATCGGCGCTGCCTGTCAGGGCCTTCCAGATGCCGGTCATGTCGGCCTCGAGAGCCTCAGCCGGCCCGGCCATCGCGCCGACGTTCTCGGCCAGGCGTGCGGCCTCATCGGCTGCGGCCTCCGTCTTGTCGGCAATGTCCTGGGCGTGGCGTGCAATCCCGGCCTGGGCATCATCGAATGCCGCGCTCGCCGCTACGAGTTGGTCGTACTTCTCCTGGGCCTTCCCGATCTCGATGGCCGTGCCGGCGATCTCGGCCCGGACTGCGCGAGACGCAGCGATGGGATCGAACGCGGTGGATGTGATCTGCTGCAGTTCATCCTGCTGCTTGCGCTGCTGCTCGCGGAGGTCCATCACCAACGCGAGACTCTTCTCCATGGCCTCCAGTCGCTCGCGCTCGGCCTTGATCTCAGCCGCCGACCGGCCCTGGTGCAGGCCCCGGAGCACGTCCCGCAGATCAGCCACGGTCTGGACGGTCTTGTCCAGGTTCTCCTTGCTCTCGAGGTGGATCTGGGCGATGGCCTCCGCTGCCTTGTCGGCCTCGGTGTCCACCTCCTTCAGGGCCTTGACCAGGAAGCCCAGGCCGACGCCAACGCCAGCCACGGCGGCGCCCACGGGCCCACCGGCTGCGAACCCCGAGACGATGGCAGAGGATGCCCCGATCATCGAAGCCTCGAACGATTCCGCGCTGGCTGTGGCAACCCCGATGCCGCCCGCTATGCCGGCGAACCCCGCGCCAGCGATCCCGGCCGCCTTCGCGCCGGTCTGCCCCGCGTCGGTGAATGACCGCTCGGCCTTCTTGCCAGCCTTCTCCGCGTCCGTGCCGACCTTCTTGAAGTCCTTGGACATCTCCTTGGTGGTCTTGTCGGTCTTCTGCTCCAGCTTGCCCAGGGACTTCTCGGCCGGCTGCGTGTCCAGGTCGGCTGTCAGGCGAATGGTGTTGTCGGCCATCGGGCTATTCCTTCAGCAGGACCAGGGCGTTGGGCAGGAAGTCAGCCTCCCAGCCCCTGAACTCATCGGCTACGAGGTCGCGGGCAGCCTCCCAACCAAGGGACGAGACGACCCGTGACAGCCTCTCGACGCGCTTGATGATAGGCTCCGGCACCACGAATCCCATGGCCTGAAACGCCTGCATCTCAGCAGGCCAGTCGAAGTCGTCCTCCTCCATGGACCTGACAACCAGGCGCCGATAGGGACAACCGCCCGCCGCCTCGGCCTGGCGGCGAACCGTCATCAGTTTCCCGACGCCTGCTCCTCTCGCCTCTCGCGTCCTCGAGCAACGCGGGCCAGCTTTGACTCGACGTGGTCGGGCATCCACCGGCCAGCCTTGGACGCTGCCTCGGGGGAGTAGGGGATCTCGGAGCCGTCAGCGTTCTCCAGCCGGTCCCAGCCGACGACAGTGCCAGCCCAGACATCGTCGGAGAACCCCTGCTCATCGAACTCGCCGTCCGCCATGTGCTTGATGCGGAGCTCCGCGAACCAGCGGCCCGGCCTGACGCGGACCTGGAAGGTGGTCCCCTCGATGGAGACAGGGACCGTCTCGTCCTCGGCGATGATGCGTAAGGCCACGGGTATCTCCTAGGGGGCGACCGGTGCGCCGGGGGGGACGACCTTGTAGATCGTCTCGCCAATCCAGCGCGGGGTCAGTTGCTCGGCCGTCTCTCGGAAGTAGACGGCCACGATGTAGGTGCCGGCCACGAACGTCTCTGCGGCCAGGAAAGTCCAGGTGCCCTGCCCGAGAGCCTGGCTGCGCCACCTGACCTGGTCGGAGTCAGATGAGAGGCGGACCAGCGTTTCCGTGGGGATGGCCCCGGTGCCCTGGAACGACAGCGACACCAGCCGGTCCGGGTCGGTCATGTTGATCTCGTTGCCGTTGGCGTCGAACAGGTCGAAGTCCACCTCCTGGCCAGTGCCTTGGACGATCGTGACCTTGTTGAGGATGGCGACGGGCATCAGACCTCCAATCGGTCGAGCAGCGGCGCCCAACTATACAAGTCCTGGGCCACGGTCCAGCAGTAGCGGTCAGGGCCTGCAGGCGTGAGTTG
>QNDV01000384.1 GCA_003646045.1 bacterium | reverse complement strand
TGGCGGGAGTGGTGGTTCTATTTTCGTTGAGGCAGGCACGCTTATAGGTAATGGTATGATGCAGGCAAGCGGCGGGCACAGTGGGGGCAGTGCTTCCAGCGGTGGCGGTGGCGGAAGAGTTGCTATCTATTACGATTCTGCCGCAGGATTTAATCTTAACACGATTGAATGTGCAGGCGCAAATGCAGGGAGTTCATCGCGGAATGGTGGTGCAGGAACTATTTATCTCAAAAATAATGCTGAAACTTACGGACAACTAATTCTCAATAATATGGGTATTGCATCAAGCAGCAGCACTCCAAGTGATATGGAAATGATATTGAACAAAATTAATCGGCTGTATGTTTGTTGTAATGCACGATTGGATTTAACACTGAGTAACACTTTATACTTGACTGAAACGGTTATTTCAGGCGGCTATGTCTCTGTAGAGGGAAATATTGTCGGACCGGATATTCACCTCATTGACAGTACGTGGACTCACGCCGGCATTTTCGGCTTTAGCAATACAGTAACTCTTTCAGGTAACTCTCTCTTAAGCCATGCTGCCGGATATTCAAACGGATTGGAAATTGCCGCTACACTGGTTGAAATCGATACTAATTCTCTAATCGATGTCACAGCATGCGGCAAGGGATCGCTACCTGCCACAACCGGCAGATCCGGTGGAAGTTATGGCGGGCGTGGCGGAAATCGTATAGGAATCTCATGCGAAACGTATGGAGATCCTTTTCTGCCGGAAGAGTTGGGTTCCGGCGGTCCAATCACACTCGGCGGAGGGAAAATTCATATTACTGCTACAACGTTTGAACTGAACGGCGTGCTGAAGGCTAATGGTGAAGATGCTCCGGAATATGCCGGCAGCGGCAGCGGCGGTTCTATTTTCGTTGAAGCGGGAACTCTTACCGGTAATGGCATGATGCAGGCAAACGGTGGAGCTAAAGGAAGAGATGGTGCCTGCGGTGGCGGAGGAAGAATTGCAATCCATTACGATTCTATCGCAGGATTTAATCTGAACAAGATTGAATGTGCAGGAGAAAATGCCGGAAGCTCAACATATAACGGTGGTGCTGGAACTATTTATATTAAAAATAATGCAGAAACTTATGGCCGGATGATTCTCGATAATATGAATCTTGAGTATTCTTCTTACCGGCCAACAGACATCGCGATGATTACAAACAGGTTTGACCGCCTGTTCGTGAACAACAAAGCGCGGCTTGATCTTACGCTTAGCAACGATCTGTATCTTACTGATACTGTCCTCTCAGGCGCTTATGTAACAATGACCGGAAACGTTGCCGGACCGAATATTATACTTACAAACGGACAGTGGACACACGCCGGAATCTTTGGATTCAGCAATGCAGTTATTCTAACCGATAATTCGCTGCTCAGCCATGTGGCCGGCTATACAAACGGGCTGAATATTATGGCTCAAATGGTATATGTCGAAACAAATTCTCAAATTAATGTCAGTGAGCGCGGTGGTACAACACGGCCGGGAACCACGGGCAGATCCGGCGGAAGCTATGGCGGTCGAGGAGAAAATCGTAGTGGTGAATCATGTCCCATATATGGTGATATTTTCTATCCGGTATCACTCGGTTCCGGCGGTTCCGAAACACGTGGCGGTGGAAAAATTCGTGTTACTGCCACAACTTTTGAACTAAAGGGCGCTCTGAAAGCAAACGGTGAAAACGGCCCCGGCTATGTCGGCGGAGGAAGCGGCGGGGCAATTCTGGTGGAGACCGTATCGTTGTCAGGTAATGGAACTGTTGAGGCTAATGGCGGCGCGGAAGGAGGCGATGCAGGCGCGGGTGGTGGAGGTAGAATTGCGATATATTATATTGAAATGTCTTTTCCATCAACAAACATCACAGTAAATCCCGGCGCCGGTCATACCGGCACGGATGGTGAAGGATCTCTTGTTTTATACGGTCCGCGTGAACGGTTTTTGGTTTCAACAAATTCTCCTTACAGTATTGGAGAAAAACATCACTTTATGCTGCGCAGTGGCGTTCCGGCACCGGTCGGTTTGCGCGTGCAGTGTCTTGCATCAGAAACAAATGGCATTAACGCGTTTGCGGCTCCAACAACAAATCGGTGGAACGAAAATATCCCGGACGGAAGTGATGCTTTTGGCTATTTTGTTCCTTACAATTGTCATGAAGATACAGTGCGAATGACCCGGATGGGGGATGAACTGGTGCTGACAAATGCAACCGATGCAGGTCAACCGGGATTCGTCGCTTCTTCGGTGGGATTCTCAATATCAAATCGAAGCAGCCGGGGGTGGATGCGGGCATTCTCTCATACAACTATCACCGGCGCGGCATTTTACGCCGATACAGTCGCTCCTGATACAACTCTCGACTGGCCCGGTAATATTAATTGCGCTTGGCAACCCGGTGCGCTTGTTCTCTCAAATGTCAATCCGGCATACGTGCTTCAATTCACTGTCGCGCCATATGCTGATATAGATTTTATCGAAGGTATTGTTGATTGCGTGGAAGACGGTGGCGACAATAAATTGCCCGGTAAGGCGGTAATGGTGGAATTCCTCCTCGAAGGCGAAACGGCATGGCGCATCCTTGATGATGAACTGGACGGAAATGGTGGCTTCATCGGACTGGTCATCGCGGACATATATCCGACTGGTGTTTATGTGCGCGCGCGGGTAAAAGATACTTTCTCTCCGCGACCGGGATTGCCGGCAAGCGCGTCCGTTGGGCCGATTATGGTTGTGCCGGAAACAGTTTCAATTGTATTTATTATGCCTTTATTTATATTAGCATGGCGCCATTGGCGCAATTATTAGTTCTCGGTATTGGGAGAAAATTCATCCTGAGAATTTAGGATGAATTTAAAATTATAAATCAATCCCGATAAAACAATGATAATCTTATTAACCATAATTTGTTTTTGTCCTGATACGTTATCGGAACAAAAACAAATTAAAACATACAATCGATAAATAGTTCTATCAAAATTATCACAAAATAGAAAAGCCAACTGCGCTTTGATACTTTGATTTTTATACACACATTTGTTATAATCTCTTACTAATTCAATACTTGATATTATAATCATTAATAGGAGCTTAAATCGTGCCCGTAAATACTACTCTCGCTCACAGATTGCAAAAACTTCCGCCATATCTCTTCGCGGAAATAGATAAAGTTAAAAGAAAAGTTATCGCTCAAGGTAAAGATGTTATTAATCTCGGCGTTGGTGATCCTGACCTCCCAACTCCACCACATATTATCAATACTCTAAAAGTCGCCGCTGATAATTCGGATAATCATCAATACGCTCTCGACCAGGGAAAACCTGAACTTCGCAGCTCTATTGTGGATTTCTATAAAAATAGATTCGGCGTTTCGCTTGATGAAAATTCAGAAGTCCTGCCACTCCTCGGCTCTAAAGAAGGTATCGGGCATATTCACCTCGCTTTCGTTAATCCCGGCGACGTTGTTCTTGTTCCCGAACCGGGTTATCCTGTTTATCATTCCGGTACTCTTTTTACTGAAGGTCAAACTCATTGGATGCCGCTGGTTAAAGAAAATAATTACT
>QNDV01000383.1 GCA_003646045.1 bacterium | reverse complement strand
TTGCCACCGCCTTTGCTGCGTGCCGTCAAGTGATGAACCTCCAGAAACCGCGTATGACAGCAACCCGGTGCTTGGCACCTGTGCCGATCCCGCGCCAGCACCAGCCGGCGAACACGCGGAGCAATGGTGGTTGTGTTGCGCTGTCCCGGTTTACTGACGGCGGCATCGCATTGCACGCGCTCGGCATCGGCCCGCCCAAGGGTGCGGCCACCGGCTTCGATATTCCCGCAATCAGGACATTGATGCACATGAATCTGTACCGGCGGCACCACCCCCCGGGGGGCGGTTTCAGCCGGAGTTGTTGATTTCTCTACCTTTCCCGCCAACGCATCGAGCAGTATTTCCGCCCGGTCACCTGTGACGCCCTGCCTGGCGAGTTTTTCCAGCAACGCCTCCCAGCGGGCGTGCTGCTCCGGCGTGAACTCCACACTCACCCGTACAGGAACCTCGGCGATCAGCGGTTCAACCGGCTCGAACATATCTCCGACGTCAACCGGTTGCTTAGCCCGGGCCTTGACCCGCTTGACCTTCGCAATCAGTTCGCGACGTGAGGAAGTGCGGGCCGCATCCACCCATTCCTGCTCGGTCTTGGTTGAGGCTACGCTGATGATCTCCCGCGCCTTGGTATAACCGATCTCAGGCAACGCAGCCCTCACCGCAGGCAACTCGTCCAGCCTGCGCGCCAGGCGCATGAAGTCACCGGTGCGGGTTTCGGAAAACCCCAGACCACACCGCGCATACTGCTGCATGGACGAGTAGCCCAACGGTCGGTAGAGCCGGCGCGCGAGGATATCGGCGAACCACAGGACGGCGCATTTGCGGGCTTCGGCCTCGGTTCTGAGGGCGTGTTTGAGGGCAGTATCAGCCTGGGCGGCCGGTTGTCCGGGGACGTATTCGGTGAGCATGTGTGGGCTCCAATCCCGGGAGGAATTCGATGACTACAATATAACCCAAAAACTCGGTAACCACAAGGTGTAAAATAAGTTAAAAGAAATTAGAACCTCTGAGGGCGGCACAATAATTGCCATTTGGACCGCAGTTCAGAACCCCTGCACCAACCCCAACCCCCGACCAACCTTCCCCATGACCCCAGCCTTCAAAAACCCACTCGCTTCCCCCACCCACGCCCGATCCAGCGTCACAACCTGCGACACGACCACCACCGCGTCCCGCCCCAGCCCCGACTCAGCCGCACTCACCACCACATTCCCCGGCGCCTCACCCAATTCCAGCCGCGAACTCATCACCACACCCAGCACCGTACCGATGCGACTGGCATTGAAAGCGTCACTGGAGATGATCAGCACGGGCCGGCGGGGAGCGTCGGGAGCGGGGAAGGTGGCCCAGCGGACTTCACCGCGGCGGATCACCAGTCTTCGTCGGTCTGGACGACCGAGACCCCCTGGAGATGAGCAATGAGTGGATCAAGAGCGCTCGACTCCACGTCTCCATACACAGAGTCGAGCGCTGCGGTCACGACCCGGGCTCCCCGATCCTTCAGGTAGCATTGTAGGGCGCGCCGATACAGTTCGCTGCGGCTGATATCCAGGCGTCGGGCCAGGTCGTCGCCGGCAGCAAATAGATGATCGGGGATGGATATGGCGGTTTTCATACCAGAAGTATGACTAAAGTATAACCAGTTGTCAACCCTCTCAATTATGAAAATCACACTTGTCTGCCGCGCGGGGCTCCTGCTAGGGTGCCGCCATATCACCGTTCTGCCGTGAATTCGACGCCGAAAGGAATGCCATGAATGTCGCGAAGATCACCTTGATCACCCTGCTGGTCGTGCTTTCCGCCAGCCCGGTCCTGGCCGGAGACTGGGGAGCCGGCGCCTCCCTCTTCGACGGTGACAACTTCGGTGTGCAGGCCCGCAAGACCTTCGTCCTGGGCGGGGACATTTCCCAGATCACCACGGGTGCGTCGATCTACTTCGACAACACCTGGTTCGCCTTCGACGCCGATTACCACTTCGTGATCAACGCCGAGAGTCCGAGCCGCTTCTACCCCCTGGTGGGCCTCGAACTGGCCACTGATTTCAGCTGGGCCGAACTGGGTCTCAACCTGGGCGGCGGTGTGGATTTCATGCTGACCGATACTTTGGCGGCGTACTTCGAGGCCAAATTAGTGGTGTCGGATCTCGACGGGTTCGTGGCGACACTGGGCGTAAAGTTCTAGACAGGGGAGTGCTGTGGGCATCGCTGCGGATATCGCGATCATCGTCACAGCGGGATTCCTGGGCGGTATTGTAGCCCAGCGTCTCAGGCAGCCCTTGATCCTCGGATACATTGCCGCCGGCTTCGTCCTGGGACCCGTGACCGGCGGCGCTCTCATCTCCAATCCCCACGACATCGAAATGCTGGCGGAGATCGGCATCGCCCTGCTGCTGTTCGCCCTGGGCATCGAGTTCTCCCTGAAGGAATTGCGACCGGTGCGTACCGTGGCCGTGCTGGGCACAACCATCCAGATCCTGCTGACCATCGGTGTGGCGGCGGGTGCGGGCCTGGTGCTGGGCTGGTCCTGGACCGACGCGGTCTGGTTCGGCGGCTGCGTGTCCCTTTCCAGCACCATGGTCATCCTCAAGACACTGCAGAGTCAGGGCCGCCTGGGCACCCTGTCGAGCCGAGTGATGATCGGCATGCTGCTGGTGCAGGACTTGGCCGTGGTGCCTCTGCTGATACTGCTGCCCAAGCTGACGGATTTGCGCGCAGGGTTGCCGGACCTGGGCTGGGCCCTGGTGCGTTCGGCGATTTTTCTGACGCTGATGATCGTGGTGGGCACGAGGTTGATTCCGTGGCTGCTGGGTCGGATCGCCCGCAGGAACTCGCGCGAGCTGTTTCTGCTGACGGTCACGGGACTGGGCCTGGGCATCGGCTATGCCACCTACGAGGTGGGCCTGAGCTTTGCGTTTGGCGCCTTCGTGGCGGGCCTCGTGCTCAGCGAATCGGACCACGCCCACCAGGCGTTGAGCGACATCATTCCCCTGCGGGATGTATTCGGCCTGCTGTTCTTCGCTTCGGTGGGCATGATGCTCGAACCGAGTTTCGTACGCGAGAACCTGGCACTGGTGGCGGGCCTGGTCGTGGTGGTTTCCCTCGCCAAGGGCCTGATCTGCGCGGGGGTGGGCCGGGCTTTCGGCTACCGCAATGTGGTGCCGTTGGCGCTGGGTCTGACCATGTTCCAGGCGGGCGAATTCGCCTTCGTTATCGGCCGCGTGGGGGTGGCCACCGGCAGCATCGGCGCCGACCTGTACTCGCTGATCATGTCGGTCACCCTGGTGTCCATGTTCGTGACACCATTCGCTTCCCGGGCCACGACGCCGATCTACGGTCTGCTGCAACGGCACCGCCGGGACGAACCTGTGCAGACCATCAACATCGACCACGACGATTTGCATGATCACGTTATTGTGGCAGGGGCCGGTCGTATGGGTCGCGCCGTGGCCAGGGTGCTGCTGCGACTGCAGCTTCCCTTCGTGACCGTCGAACTGGATCAACATCGACTTGAGGCCTGTCGTGCGGGGGGATTGGCGGTGATCTATGGCGATGCCGGCCACCCGGTGGTACTTGAGGCGGCGGGGTTGGATAAGGCCTG
>QNDV01000382.1 GCA_003646045.1 bacterium | reverse complement strand
CTGCAGGCCCAGCGCCTGCGCATGGGCGAGCTGGAGGGTATGCAGCGGCAGGCGCTCTCGACCGGGCTGCCGACCCTCGATCTGTCGGGCAGCTGGCGCCGCGCGCGGGATCCCAGTTTCGCTCTGGGCGACATCTTCGGCGGCGGTGGCGACGGTGGCCTCGCCTTGTCGCCACCGCCGGGAGCGGATCCCTGGTTCGGCGAGTGGCTCGACGGTTTCAGCAACTCGTTCGGTTCCCTGGTACCGCCACCGGGCGAGATACCGGCCGAGACCTACTGGAACGCCAACCTGGCCCTGCACTGGGAACTGAATCCCGTCAAGATCATGGGTGCCACGGGCGCTGCGAGTCTGAGCATAGAGCAGCAGGTGAGCTCGACCACCGCGGTGGAACACGAGACGGTGGAAGCCACGGTGGCGGCCTATTTCTCCATCATCAAGGCAGCGGAGAATATCCAGGCCATCCGGGCCCGTCTGGCCAACGAGAGTGAACTGCTGGCCATCACCTCGCTGCGGTACGAGATGGGCCTGGCCACGCGTCTGGATACCCTGCAGGCCGCGGTCACGGTAGCCAATACGCGACCGGAACTGGCAGTGGCGCAGGCGCGCCTGCGCAACGAGGGAGGACGGCTCAACGCGCTGCTCGGCAGGCGTCCCGAGGCTCCGTTGAAGGTGGCCAACAACCAGCCGTTGGAGATGGATCCGCTGCGGCAGGAAACTGCCCTGGGACTGGCCCAGATACGGCCCGAACTCATGGCGACCCAACTCTTCGTGGACATCCTGGGCAAGAATCGCCAGGCCCAGAAGTCCGAGTTGCTGCCCTACCTGACCATGGATGGCGCCTACGGTTATGTGGGGCGTACGGCCGATTCCGTCTTCGAGGACGGCCACGATACCTGGACCGCCGCCGTTGCCTTGAATATCCCGGTCTTCGACGGCCTGCTCTACAGGGGGCAAGTCGAGGAGACCGATGCGCGTATCAGGCGCACCGAAGCGGAACTCACGGGTCGGCGCCGCGATGTGCAGGTGGAAGTGCTGGAGATCCTGGCCAACCTGACCATGGCCCGGGAAGTCCTGGGCGCCGTCCAGTTGAACCTGATGCGCAGCGAGGAGGTTCTCGATGAGAGCCTGCTCATGCTCCAATTGGGCAAGATCAATTACGTGGACGTGCTGGTGTCCGAATCCAATCGTGCCACAGCCCGTCGCAACGTGATCGATGCCCGTTACGAAGTGCTGACCCTGACCGCGTCCCTCAAGCGGGCGATCGGCTATTCACCCATGACACCCCTGCGGGATATTCCTGGCCTGGTGGCGGAGGAAACACCATGAAGAAGCTCATGAAGGGAAACGGGCTGATTCCGGCTCTGCTGCTGTCGACGGTTCTGGCTGGTTGCGGAGCCAGCGAAGAGGCGCCCGGCGAGGTGCGCGAAGTTCCGCGCAATGTGCGCGTGCTGGAACTGGGGACCACCTCGGTGACGGAGTATTTCGAGATCGCCGGCCCGGTGACTCCGGTCAGGGCGGCAGACCTCGCCGCCGAGGAGAGCGGACCGGTCGTGGCCCTGGACGCAGTCAAGGGCAGTGCCGTGAAAGCTGGACAAACCATCGTGGAACAGGAACGTGCCATCCTGGCCGCGCAACTGGCGGCCTCCCGTGCCGCCCTGGCCAACCAGGAATACAACGTGGACAAGGTCCGCCAATTGCACGAAGCCGGCAAGGTCAGTCGCATCGAGTTGCTGAGCGCGGAATCGGCCTACGCCCAGGCCCGGGCCCTGGCCGACGTGGGACGTGTCCGCTACGCCCGTGCGGCTATCAAGGCGCCCTTCGACGGCGTGCTGGTGGAGCGCTGGGTGGAGTTGGGTGAAATGGTGGCTCCCGGCCAGCGGGTGGCGCGGGTCATTGATCCCTACACCCTGAAAATCGAGGCCTTTCTCACTGACAGCCAGGTCAGCTGGATCAGGATCGGGGACGTGGCCACCATCGTGCTGGGAGAGTCGGACGAGCCGGCCTCGGCCAAGGTCACTTTCGTGTCGCCCGAGGCCGACCGCATGACCGGCAAGTTCGCGGTGGAACTGGAAATCGCCAACGATGCACTGCACTTCCGCAGCGGCGTGATCGCTCGTGCCCGTCTGCCCAAGCTGCAGTCCGCGGGTGTGGTAGCGGTGCCCAGGGACGCTGTAATCGCGGGGCGCGCCGGCCCCACGGCCTACGTGATACAGGACGGACGCGCGCACCTGCGTCAACTCACCCTCGGGGCTTCACAGGGGCTGATGGTGGTGGTCCGGGACGGTGTCGAGGCCGGCGAGCGACTGGTGGTGCGGGGCCACCGCGATCTGCGGGATGGCAGCCTGGTTTCGGTGACCGAGACCAGCACCGCTGCGGACGGGTCCCTGCCCGGTGACCCGGCCGCGGTGACCACCACCGGTTCGGAAAAGAGAGTGGGCGGCAGGACGGCGGTCCACGAGGCGGAGGCCGGCGAATGAACATCACGTCCGGAGCCATCAAGCGCCACCCCATGATCTTCGCCTTCATGTTCATTATCGTGCTGGTGGGTGTGGACTCCTACCGCAGCCTGCCGCGCGAGTCGTCGCCGGACGTGAAGATCCCCTTCGTCATGGCGATGGCGCCCTATGCCGGCACCAGCCCCGCGGACATGGAAAACCTGGTGACACGCAAGCTCGAGAAGCAGCTCAAGGGCCTCGAGGACCTGAAGGAGATGACCAGCAGTTCGTCCTATGGCATGTCATCCATCACCCTGGAATTCGAGTCCAAGGTGGACATGAGCGATGCCCTGCAGTCGGTCCGTGACCGGGTCGAGCTGGCCAAGCCGGATCTGCCTACTGATCCGCGCAACGACCTTATAGTGCAGGAAGTCAGCGCCGCCGACGCCTTTCCGGTGATGCAGGTCAATCTGGCCGGGGACCTGGATCTGTTCGTGCTGAAGAAGATGGGCGAGGACCTGCAGGAGGAACTGGAACAGATCAAGGGCGTGCTGGGCATCGACCTGGTGGGCGGCATCGAGAACGAGGTACAGGTCGATGTCGACCCGGAGAAACTGGCCTACTACAGCCTGGGCCTCGTGGACGTGCAGGACGCCGTGGCCCTGCAGAACATGACCATTCCCGGCGGCAAGCTTTCCATGGGCCTGTACGACTACCAGGTGCGGGTGCCGGGCGAAGTGGAACGTGTCGAGGATATCCTGGACTTCGTGGTGAACGTCGGGGTGGATCCGCCGGTCCATATCCGGGACCTGGCCACGGTCACCTTCGGCATCCGGGACCGTGAGACCATCAGTCGCGTCAACGGCAAGGACGCCGTGACCCTCATCGTCAAGAAGCGCAGCGGCGAGAACATCATCCGCATCGCCGAGGAAGTGCGCGGTGTGGTGGACCGTATGCTGCCCACCTTCCCGGCAGGCACGGAAGTCAATATTGTCGCCGACCAGTCGGTGCAGATCCGCAAAACGGTCTCCGAGCTGGAGAACAACATCCTCAGTGGCCTGATTCTGGTGGTGCTGGTGCTGCTGGCCTTCTTCGGGATCCGTAACGCGATTTTCGTTGGTCTCGCCATTCCGTTTTCGATGTTGATCAGCTTCATCGT
>QNDV01000381.1 GCA_003646045.1 bacterium | reverse complement strand
GATCGAAGGGCGCCACCAGGTTGATGTGCCCGGCCAGGGTCTCCACCTGGGCACCCTCCACCAGGATGACGCAACTGCGACTGCCGGGGAAATTGACCGCCACCGTGCGCAGGATCGAGGTGAGGGTGGCGATCTCGGCGGTGCTGCCGCCGGGATGTCCCGTGACCAGTTCCTGACTGAAGTCCAACACCACCGACTGGTCCCGCGGATCCAGGAAGGCGGCCAAGGCCCGGGTTCCCGTGGGCAGGGCGCTCACGGCACCACTGATCCGCGGTCCCGCGCAAAGAGCCGTCATGATGCCCAGCAGGTCCTCGCCGGCCCGGTCGCGGCTGGTGATCTGACGCTGTTCGGTGACATAGCCGCTGGCGTCCCACTCGGGAAAGACCACGACGATGGCACGGTCTCCCGCCGGCTCCCCCGCGACGGCAGCTTCCGTGGCAGGCTCGGCGAAATCCTCGTCGGGGACCGTATCGTCGCCGCGGTTCCAGTACCACCAGCCCGCAGCCACCAGGGCCAGGATCAGGACCAGGGCGATGGCGGCAGGATCCAGGCGGCGGCGCGGACGACGGCGGGTACGGCGCCGCACCGTGGTGGCGCCGGGACGCAGGGGCTTCTGCTCGGGACTCATTCCCAGCCTCCGTGGTCCTCTTCACCGTCATCGGCTTCCACTTCAACCAGGGCAGTGGCCTCCCGGTAGGCCAGCACCGCCCGGCCCAGGGACGCCGCCAGACGTTGCTGGTAGCGACGGTCACCGAGGCGACGCTCCTCACCGGCGTGACTGACGAATCCCATCTCCACCAGCACCGCCGGCATATAGGCTCCCACCAGCACCCGGAAGCCCGCCTGCCGTACGCCGCGATCCGGCACGTCCAGATCACTCGTGACCTGGGCCTGTATGGTTTCCGCCAAATGACTGCTGGCGCTGATAAACCGGTTCTGCACCAGTTCCCAGACGATGAACTCCACATCGTCGGCGGGCGCACCGCCACCGGCGGCATTCTCGGCCGCTTCGACACTCTTGGCCCAGTCCGACTGGGCCGGCGACAGGAAGTAGGTTTCCAGGCCGTGGGCGCTGTCATTGAACCAACTGTTGCAGTGCAGGGAGATGAAGAGATCCCCGTCGGCCAGGTTGGCGGCTTCGGCCCGGGCCGCCAGATCCTGATGCTCGTCCCGCTCCCGGGTCAGCACCACTTCCAGGTCGCTTTCGCGCTTCAGCCAACTGCGCAGCTCGCGAGCCACCGCCAGGTTCACGTCCTTCTCGAGAATACCGTGGGGACCCACCGCTCCCACATCGTGCCCTCCGTGGCCCGGGTCGATGACCACGGTACGCAATTCCTCGACGTGGGTAATATCCCGCGGCGCGGCGTCAATGTTCACCTGCGCCCGCCCCCGCGGCACCGGGGCGGGCATGCTGGCGATCTGCTCCTCCTCCAGCACCAGCACTATCTCCCGGCCCTCGTCGGCCGTATAGGTGCGGTAGCGGGAAACCAGGTCGTCCACCCTGAAAGTGATCACCGCATCGTCCCGCTGCTGACGGCTGCGGGCGGACAGCAGCAGCCCCCGGCGACGGGTCTGGCCCACCGCGGCGGCATTCACATCGCCCCCGTAGATCTTCAATTCGATAACGCCGGGCTGGGGGCTTTCGGTGCGGTAGCCCAGAGGATCGCGGCAGTGGATGTGCACCGCCGTTGCCCGGCCCAGGATCTCCGAGCGCAGTCGCAGCACCGTGTACTCGGGCACGCCCAGGGTCAGACGACGGGTCTGGGCATCCCAACGCAGACGATCGCCCAGTGCGGGCCCCACCACATCCACCAGCAAGGTCAGCGGCAGCCACAGGTCGCCCCGGTTGTCCAGCACCGGCACCGGCAACAGGGTCTGGCCCTCGCTGGTGGTCACCAGACGGCTGTCCGCGGTGACCGTGAAGCCCACCTGACCAACCTTCAACTCGAGGCGGCGCATCCCGCTGTCCCAGAATCGCCCCGCGTTGAGCAGGGTAGCCACCGTGGCCGAGCGCAGGTACATCTCCCGTGAGCCGGCCAGCAGTTCGCGCCCGGCGATGGCCCTCGTCTCGCCGGTGGCGGCGAAATGTACGGTCAGGGCCACGGGGGGCGCTTCGAGGTCCGGCTGGAAAAACTGCAGGGGCGAGGTTTGCTGGGCTCCGGCGGACCCGCAGACCACGGCGGCCAGGGCCAACCCGGCCCACAGGATGTTACGCGTCATCAGCGTGCCCTTCATCGACGTCCCATTTCTTTCGCGATGCGGCGTGCCACGTCATGTTCGGCCTGGGCATCCCTCTTGTCGTGCAGCTTCTTGCCCCGGCCCAGCCCCAACTCGATCTTGACGATACCGTGCTTGAAATACAGGCGCAACGGCACGAGGGTCAGTCCCTTCTCCTCGATGCGCGGAATCATCTTGCGGATCTCGCGGCGCTTCAGCAGCAGCTTGCGACGCCGAAAGGGCTCGTGGTTTTCCCGGTGGGCCTGTTCGTAGGGACCGATGTGCAACTTGCACAACCAGACCTCGCCCTGGCGCAGCTCACCGTAGGAATCGCCCAGGTTGCAGCGACCCTCACGCAGGGCCTTGACCTCGGTCCCCAACAACACCAGCCCGGCTTCCCACGTATCGAGAATATGATACTCGTGGCGCGCCTTGCGGTTCTTGGCGATGATTTTCACGCCGCTCTCGTTGTCGGTCTTCCTGGCCATGGTACTCCCCGGCGCGCAGCCGCACCGAAACGGCGCGGACAGACGCAGAATATACCCTGCCGACGCGGGGCTGCAAATGTCGCATTTTTGCCGCTGACCACGCCGCCTAAAAACGCGGCCTGCAGGTTGACAGTCCTGACGGCAGCCACTAGATTGGGGCGCCTGCTCCAAACCGCGTGCGGTTGCGGGGTGGAATGATTGCGTTCCGTGCCCAGGTGGCGGAATTGGTAGACGCGCTACGTTCAGGTCGTAGTGGGGGTAACCTCGTGGGAGTTCGAGTCTCCCCCTGGGCACCATGGTTCGCAATCCAGAATCGGGTTCGCAATCCAGATGTGATAGCCCTTCCGGAAATACGGAGGGGTTTTTTGTATCCCCACTCTATTGCCCCACCTCTCCCGTCCGGCACGCTTTCTGCACTTCCGCTGCCGCAATCAGGTATTCACCGTCTGGACCGACAAGACAACACACGGCCAAGCCGTTGCCAACATGTCAGTTCCGGCGGGATCAGCGCCTAAGTATCCAGAGCGCGGAAGGTGGACCATTCCATGCGTTGGCTCGATATCAACCTGCCCGAACCGGGTACCCATCAGAAACTGGACACCGCCCTGGACGAAGCGCGGACAGCCGCGGCCCTGATAAATGGGTTGCAGGAGCGCGACGGACTGGACTCCATGGCCGTAACCAGGCACATGAAAGAGGTCGGCGGACTCCTGTTCCAAGCCGTGACCGCGGTCGATCCCGGCGCCTTCGTGCCGGAGCGCCCGGGTTCCACCCCCACTCCATGCCTCGTCGGTCCTGATCTGGTCCATACCGTAGCCTACAACTTGGTCATGGCTGACCGTTGGCGCGATCTACCCTGGTCCTGGTTGCACAACGGCATCGAACACCTGCTGG
>QNDV01000380.1 GCA_003646045.1 bacterium | reverse complement strand
TGGGTGAGGTGCCCGACGCGGTCCTGTACCCGGCGACCCAGTTCGTTACGGCGGAAGGTGGCGTGGACGGTGTCCTGGACGCCATCGGAAAGGATCTGGAACTACGCCTCGGTGAACTGGACGCGGGTGGACTGTCCCTCGAAGCGCAGCGCCTGGCATCCCGCACGCGCTACGACATGGAGATGATCCGGCAGGTCGGGCACTGCGCCGGCGTGGAGAACTATTCACGCTATTTCGACGGCCGCGAACCGGGAGAAAGGCCTGCCTGCCTGCTGGACTATTTTCCCGAGGACTACCTCATGATCATCGACGAGTCCCACGCCACCGTGTCCCAGATCGGTGCCATGTACCAGGGTGATCGTTCGCGCAAGGAGCGCCTGGTCCAGCACGGTTTTCGCCTGCCCAGCGCCTTGGATAACCGTCCCCTCCTGTTCCGGGAGTTCGAGGAACTGATGCCCACCACGGTATTCGTGTCCGCCACGCCGGCGGATTACGAACTCGAGCAGAGCGGGGGGGTGGTGGTGGAACAGGTCATCCGCCCCACTGGTCTGGTGGACCCGCCGATTACCGTGCTGCCGGTGGGCAACCAGGTGGACGACCTGCTCGAACGTATTCGCGTGGTTTCCGGTCGCAGCGAGCGGGTGCTGGTCACCACGTTGACAAAGAAGATGTCCGAGGACCTGGCCGAATATCTGGCCGCCGCGGGCGTCAAGGTGACCTACCTGCACAGCGACATCACGGCCCTCGATCGCATCGGGATACTGCGGGACCTGCGACTGGGCAAGAGCGACGTCCTGGTTGGCGTGAACCTGCTGCGCGAGGGTCTCGACTTGCCCGAGGTCTCCCTGGTGGCGATTCTGGATGCGGACCGCGAGGGTTTTCTGCGTTCGGCACGCAGCCTCATCCAGACGTCCGGACGGGCGGCGCGCAATGTCAACGGCGAGGTGTTGATGTATGCAGACAAGGTGACGCGTTCCATGCGCCTGGCCATCGACGAGACGAACCGGCGCCGACAACGCCAGCTGGACTGGAACGAGGAACACGGCATCGTACCGCGCACCATACTCAAGAGCCGGGAACAGATCCTCCAGTCCACCCTGGCGGCGGGACCGTGGAGTGACGACGAGGATCAGGGTGCGGCGGTACGCCGGCCGTGGGAGGACGCCCTGGCCGCCGCGGGGGAGCCGCGGCTGATGGTGGAACAACTGGAAGTGGAGATGGAACGGGCCGCCGCCGCCCTCGAATTCGAAACAGCAGCTGCCATCCGCGATCGGCTGGAGGATCTGAAGGCACAATGGGGACTGGGCACAGGCGAGGGGGATGACGGATGAATCGCGAGAACCCGGTGGTTTTCCCCGACGGAGCCCCGCTTCGTGACCTGGTTGCGCGGGCTCTGGCGGAGGATGTGGGAACCGGCGATGCGACCACGGCCGTCACCGTGGATCCGGCGTCGGTGGTGCAGGGGGAGATCCGTGCCCGCACAGCGGGTGTGGTGGCCGGCTTGCCCCTGTTGCCCCTGGTCTTCGGCGCGCTGGACGGCGGGGTCGTCGTAACCGGCATCAGTACCGATGGCGACCCGGTGGCGCCGGGGGAGGTAGTGGCCCGGCTGGCAGGCCCGGCCCAGGCCATACTTACGGGTGAACGAACAGCTCTCAATTTCCTGCAGTACCTCAGCGGCATCGCCACCGGCACGGCGGCCCATGTCCGGGCCGTGGCGGGTACCGGATGTCGCGTGCTGGACACGCGCAAGACCCTGCCGGGGTGGCGGGCCCTGGCCAAGTACGCGGTCCGTTGCGGCGGTGGGTACAACCATCGCATGGGACTCTACGATCGCATCATGCTCAAGGACAACCACTGGCTGGCCGGTGGCGGCGATGTGGCTTCCCTGGTCGCCAGGGCACGTCGCCTGTATCCCGACCTGATGGTGGAAGTGGAAGTGGACGAACTGGCGCAGCTGTCAATGGTGTTGCCCCTCGGCGTGGAATGGATCCTGTTGGACAACTTCACTGTCGAGGCTGTGGCGCAGGCCGTGGCGTTGCGAGACACCGCCGGTGTCGCCACGCGTCTGGAAGTCTCGGGCAACGTGAACCTGCAGACCATCGGCGACTACGCGGTGGCGGGTGCGGATGCCGTGTCGGTGGGATGCCTGACCCACAGCGTGCAGGCGCTGGATCTGGGACTGGATCTGCAACGACCAGCCGGGGAAGGATCCGGACCGTGAACCGCATGGATGGCATGCGCTCCGTGGGCAGGGACTGGTTCGGCCTGGACGGGTTTCGTCCCGGCCCCCGTTTCATCCGCGATGGCGCCCGTGTTTATCTGCTGGACGAAGTGGGTAGCACCAACGCTTTCCTGCGTGGCAGGGGTGAGGTTGCTACCGGACGGATGTGCACCTGGGACGGTTGGGGCTGGCAGGCCGGCAGCGAGTCCAAGCTGGCGCCGGTGACGGACCTGCGGCCTGGTACGGTGGTCGTGGCCAGGCAACAGACTGCGGGCCAGGGTCGCCAGGGTCGGCCCTGGCTGGATTGTGGCGGGCTGAACCTGTCGGTGGTGGTGCCCGGTCACCGGGCCGCTTTCGAACGGGGATTCTCGGTCTGGCTCGGTCTGCAGACGGTCCTGGTCCTGCGCGAGGACTACCACCTGGATGCCCGCCTCAAGTGGCCCAATGATATAGTGGTGGGCCGCAGAAAACTGGGGGGGATACTGCTGGAGACTACCGGTACCGGCAACACGGCTCGGGTGGTGGCCGGTCTGGGCGTAAATCTGGACACGCGCCGCGGCGACTTCCCGTCGGCGTTGCGAGGGCAGGCCACCAGCGTCAGGGCCGAGTGTGGCAAGGCCCCGCGTCCGGGTGAACTGGCCGGTCACATCCTGACCCGTGTCGAGAACGGGCTGGATGATTTCGAAAGCACGGGCTGGGAGCCGTTTCGGCCGGCACTGGCCTGTCTGGACGCCCTGTTGGGGCGATACATCGAGTTGGTTACCGGCAGCGGTCGCCACGAGGGCCGGGCTGTAGGGTTGGACGACCAGGGGCGCCTGCTCTTGGAGACCGGTGATGGCACGGTACGGGCGTTCCGGGGCGGCGATGCCCACCTGGTGCCGTCGTCCAGCGAAAGCGGGGAAGCATGACGGGGATCCTGGTCCTGGATGTGGGGAATACCCGGGTCAAGGCGCGGCGGATGACGGCGGCGTCCCAGTGGCCGGCCCATCCCGACAGCGGCGGCGGCCTGTCGGCGATTCCCCTGGAGAATCTCGGTACAGCAGCGACTCCCCGCGACGACCGGGAGCGGGAGACCCTGACGAGTTGGCTGGGCGGTTTGCCCCGCGGCAACGGTGATCCGGTGGTCCTGGTGACCGTGGTGCCCGGGGTCGTGGCACTGGTTCGCAAAACGCTGCCGGAGACGATTGTCGTGGACCACACCCGGGCCCTGCCCTTTGTCCTGGCGGTGGACGATCCGTCCGCCGTGGGCCCGGATCGCTACTGCAACATGGCAGCCGCGCACAGTGCCGGACTCACCGACGCCCTGGTGATCGATGCGGGCACCGCCACCACCTTCGATTTGCTGGCGGGCGGTGTCTATATCGGCGGCATCATTGCCCCGGGCCTGG
>QNDV01000379.1 GCA_003646045.1 bacterium | reverse complement strand
GACCGCGGTATTGGAGGACCACCTGTCCGCGGTGCCCGCCGACAGTGGGCGTATCCGGCGGCTGGTCAGGAGTGGACGATTGGCCCTGGGTCCGTGGTACATCCTGCCCGACGAGTTCCTGGTCTCGGGCGAAGCCACCGTGCGCAACCTGCTGCGGGGACATGCCACGGCCCGCGATCATGGCGGAGTACAGAAGGTGGGCTACATGCCCGACAGCTTCGGTCATATCGCCCAACTGCCCCAGTTGTTGCGCCTGGCGGGTATCGACTCGTTCATCTTCACCCGGGGCCTGGGGAACGAGGCTGATGAACTGGGTTGGCTTTTTCGCTGGCAGGCTCCCGACGGCAGTGAGGTGTTGGCGGTGAACCAGTGCGACGGCTACTGCAACGCCGCCGGACTGGGCTTTACCGAGATCTGGCATGCCCACACCCGGCGACGGGTAAATCGGCAAGGTGCGGTGGCAAAGTTGGACACGCTGTTCAAGAAGATGTCCGCACGACCGGGCGCCGAACCCGCGCTGCTGAACAACGGCTGTGACCATTTCCCGCCCCAACAGGACTTCGTTGGCGTGCTGGAGGCCCTGCGTGAGGCCTTTCCCCACACCACTTTCCACCACGGCAGCTTCGCCGACTTCCTGGCCGCCGTGCGTGAAACCCCCGACGACGAACACCCCCTCCACACCGGCGAGCTGCTGGGTGGCCGGGACCATCTCATCCTGTCGGGTGTGTGGTCCACGCGCCTCGAGTTGAAGCAGGCCAACGAGTACTGCCAGGGCTTGCTGACCCGCCAGGTCGAACCCCTGTACGCCGCCGCCCACTTCAGGCACGGGCAACGGTGGCCGGGCGGGCTGCTGGACGAGGCCTGGCGCGACCTCTTGCGCAACCACCCCCACGATTCCATCTGCGGCTGCAGCACCGACGAAGTGCACCGGGAGATGGAGACCCGCTTCGGGCACGTCAGCCAGACCGGAGAGCAGTTGCTGGCCCGGCTGCTGAACCACTCGACTCCCATGTTCGCCGCCACGGCTGACGACGATCGCAGTACGGCCATCGACGTGGCCAATCCCCTGCCCCGCCGCCGTACGGAGATCATCGAAAGGATCGTGGTTCTGCAACCGCTGGGTTACGACCTGGACAACCTGCGGGTAGTGGACCAGGCCGAGCGGCCAGTGCCCTTCCGCGTGAAACGGCGGCACTTCCTGGAGCGGTTCTGGGGCGTGGATTACCGCGCCCGGTTACACGCCGCGGACCAGCGCAGGCTGTTGGACGATTACCTGGTGCCCTTCCGGGACAGGTTCGTGGGCACCGAGGCGGACCGGGGCGAAAAGGACTGTTTCCTGGAGTTGGAGATTCTGGCCCGGGACCTGCCGGCCGTGGGCCACGCCCGCTTCTTTGTTACCGACACACCGGGTCCCACGGCCAAAGAGAATTTCATTCCGGTAGCCGCGCACACCGCGAACGATGTGGTCGAGCTGGCCAACGAACATCTGGTGGCCAACCTGCATCCCGACGGCACCATCGACCTGACGGATCGGGACACGGGTCGCACCTGGCAGGGGCTGAACCGCCTGCAGGACACGGGCGACGTGGGAGACGAGTACGACGTGTGTCCCGTGGGTGCAGCTGTGACCACCGTGGCGGGCAGGGTAACCGTCGACGATGCCACCGATCTGCTGGCTACCGCCACCGCCCACGCCACACTGACGATCCCCGTAGCTGCGGCGACCGACCGGCAGGGTCGCAGCAACGATACCGTGGACTGCCCGGTGTCGGTGCAGATACGCCTGGCTGCGGACTCGCGTCGGCTGGATATCACCACCACCCTGGACAACCGGGCCCGGGACCACCGCTTGCAGGCGGTATTCCCCACCGGCATCGCCACCACCGAAGTGGTCAGCGACGGACACTTCCACCTGGACCGGCGACCGTTGCAGCGAACCGGCGGCGAGCACTGGGACCAACCGGCGCCGGCCGAATGGCCCCAGCAGGATTTCAGCCTGCTGGCAGACGACCGGGGCGGTCTGGCCCTACTCAATCGTGGCCTGCCAGAGTTCTCGACCCACGCCGGGGACGACGGCACAGCCACCCTGCACCTGACCCTTCTGCGCTGCGTGGGCTGGCTGAGCCGGGACGACTTCGCCACCCGCAACGGGACCAACGCCGGACCCACCCTGGCCACACCGGACGCCCAGGCCCCCGGACCGCGTACCGCCCGTTACGCGTTGCTGCCGTTTGCCGGTGAACCCCTGGCGGCAGGCGTCAAGGTCCAGAGCGAGGCCTACCGCACACCACCACCCAGTCACCAGGGCGTAGCCGACGGAGCCCGTCCGGTGGGCGAGTCATTCCTGGCCCAGCAGCGGCCCGAGGTAGCCATCACGGCTATCAAGTGTGGGGAGAATACACGTGCCTTGGTCGTGCGCCTGGTCAATCTGTCCGACGGTGCACTGGTCGAATCCCTGACCTGTGGATTGCCGGTACTTGAAGCGGAGAAGACGGGTATCCTGGAAACCACCTTCGAGGTGGATCGTGATCCGGTAGCCGTGATCGACGGGGGGCGTCGGGTGCGGGTGCCCCTGGCTCCCCACGAGATAGCTACCGTGTTGTTGGTTTTCGCCGAGGAGGATGTGTGATGACGAGGACGAGGCGCGAATTCCTGATCGGCGGCGGCCTGGCTGCCATTGGCGCAGGGCGGATACTCGGCACGAGCCGGGCCCTGGGGCAGCGGCAACCGGAGGCCGGCGTCCCACTGCCGGCCGAGATAATCGACCCCGACGCCCGGCCCATGCGCCGACCCGTGGTGATCAGTACCTGGAGCCATGGCGTACCGGCCAACCAGGCGGCCTGGCCGATCCTGACCGCCGGGGGCCGTGCCCTGGATGCCGTGGAAAAAGGCGTGCGCGTAACCGAAGCTGACCCGACGGTGACCAGCGTGGGCTACGGCGGCCGCCCCGACCGCGACGGTCACGTCACCCTGGATGCCTGCGTCATGGACGAAACGGGCAACGCCGGGGCGGTGGCCTTCCTGCAGGACATCATGCACCCGGTAAGTGTGGCGAGGCAGGTGATGGAAGAAACGCCCCATGTCATGCTGGCCGGCGCCGGCGCGCGGCAGTTCGCCCTGGAGCGCGGCTTCGAACCCAGGGACCTGCTGACCGAGGATGCCCGCGCCGACTGGCAACGGTGGCTGAAAACGGCACACTACGAAGGCCGCTCACCCCACGTCTCGCCTGCGAACCACGACACCATCAGCATGCTGGCCCTGGACGCCGACGGCAATCTGTCCGGTGCCTGCACCACCAGCGGCATGGCCTTCAAGATGCACGGCCGGGTGGGCGACAGCCCCATCATCGGTGCCTCCCTGTTCGTGGACAACGAAGTGGGCGCCGCCTGCGCGACCGGTGTGGGCGAAGAGGTCATGAAGACCCTGGGCAGTTTTCTCATCGTGGAGCTCATGCGCCAGGGAGCCAGCCCCCAGGAGGCCTGCGCAGAGGGAGTCGCCCGCATCGTGCGCCGCAATAGCAGCTTGGAAGACCTGCAGGTGGGCTATCTGGCCATGGATCGGCGGGGCCGCGTGGGCGCCTACGACATCCAGCCCTGGTTCCAGTACGCGTTGACTGACGAGCAGGG
>QNDV01000378.1 GCA_003646045.1 bacterium | reverse complement strand
TCGCTGGCCACGGCCATGGTTGCCGTGTAGGGCTGGGCCACCGTCGGGTTGAAGGTGACGTTCACCAGCTGTACCTGACCCGGATTCAGGCTGAATCCGTTCTGGTCCGCCGTGAAGGCCGCGTCGTCGAAGGTGATGCCCGATACGGTCAGCAGGTCGGAGCCGGTGTTGCGCACCGAGACCTCCAGCTGTGCCGTGGCGCCGAGGAACAGGTCACCGAAGTCGTGGACCATGGGATCCACGTCGATATCCGGCGCACCGGTGACGTCCAGTTGCACCGGTACGTTGAAGTCCGGGGTAACCGGATCATTGCTCACCACGCGGATCACACCGTCGTAGAGGCCGCCAACCAGACCGCTGGCGTCGAAGTCCACGTCGATCACCACGTTGTTGCCCGACCAGACAGTGCCTTCGCGGGGTGACACGGTGATCCACTGGGGTACCGCGTACATACGCACGGCCAGGCCACCGGCGGGATACGCCGTGTTGAAGGCCACTTGCAGGCCGTCGGTACCATTGCCGTTCTGGAGGCCCACGGTGCATTCGTCGACCGGCGGACCCAGGGGGCCATACTGGAAGACGATGCTGCCGTCGGCGTTGAGGATCGCCTGGAACGAATAGGGGCCGCCGCTGCCGTAATGCACGACGCCTTCCCACTGTACGATCAGGCGTGTGCCGTCATCGTAGTAGTAGACGGTTCCCGGCGAGACCACCAGATCGTCCCAGAAGGGCGCGATCAGGTTGCCGGGTGCCCCTGTATTGGGCAGCATCTGGTTGCCGTAGTCCGTGGCGTTGTCCGTCAGGCTGAGGAAGCCGTTGGAACAGACGTAGAACTCGTTGTGGTCGGCTCCATAGAAGGAGAAACTGAACGACAGCGGGAAGGGACCCACACTGGTGTCGTCACCCGACGTCAGGGCCGGTGTGCCGATACCCGAGATATCCGTCCAGTTATAGACGGGCCCCAGGGGGTCGTTGCTGTCGACCCAGCGGTAGCCGTACATGTCCGGCCCGCCGGCGTCATCCGTTACCGGAGCGCCCATACGCGTATCCGGCATGTTCTTGGGTACTTCGATGTACTCCTGGGCGGTCTGCTGGACACCCTGCAGCATGGGCGTGGGCAGGACGAAGTCCAGGGTGCCACCGCCGATGTTGGAGATGTTCAACGTCTGGCGCGAGGTGCCACCGGTGGACAGGGCCTCCGTGAGCGCCGACGGATTCACCGCGACGATGGGGGCACCCAGGGTCGTGCCGGTGGGTACGTTGGACACTGGTCCGGCGTTGCCGAACTCGTCCAGCGCCTTGATCGCCACGTAGTAGGTGGTGGTGAAATCGAGACCGTCGACGCGCATGTTCTCCAGCGCCCCGGGGAAGCCCGGATCCGGCGTGCCGTTGACACGGGTCGCCGTCTCGAAATTGGTCTCGTCGATGAAGAAGTTCGCCACGCGCAGGTCATAGCGACTGGCTTCACCGTCCATGCCGTCGTCACCGACGGCGCTCCACTGCACGTCCAGCCAGTTGGACCCGGCCAGGACCACCGTCAGATCGGTGATCTGGGCGGGGGGAATACTGTCCGGATCAGCAATGGGCATGAACGCGTTGAGCCGCGCACCTGTCAGGACCACACCGTCCAGATTGGCCAGTGGGTCCGCGCCGCTGAGAATCAGCGCCTTGGCGTCGAGAGCGCTGATGGCCGGGAAGCGACCCCTGACCAGCGCCGCTACGCCCGAAACGTGAGGCGTCGCCATGGAGGTTCCGCTCAGCAAACCGTAGTTGCCTCCCGGCGTCGTGGACAGGATGTCCACACCCGGAGCGGCCAAATCCACGGTAGTGGCGCCATAGCTGGAGAAACTGGCCAACTCGTCGTTGTGGTCGGTGGCGGCCACCGAGATGACGTTGTCCAGATCGTAGTTGGAGGGGTAGTGCGGGCTGGTATCGTTGTTCGAGCCCGAATTACCCGCAGCAGCGATAAACAGGATGTCGGCGGTGCCGGCCGCTTCCAGGGCCTGATACATGGCATCGCTGTAGCCGCCGCCGCCCCAGCTGTTGCTGGTCAGTGCGACGCCCATCATGGTGGCGTATTCCACGGCCGAAATGGCATCGGCGATGGAACCGCTGCCACCGGCATTGAGGAACTTGAGTCCCATGATGGAGACGTTCCAGTTCACACCCGCCACGCCCAGGCCGTTGTCGCCGACGCCGCCGATGGTGCCGGAACAGTGGGTGCCGTGACCGTTGTCATCCATGGGATCGTTGTCGTTATTGACGAAATCCCAGCCGTGGATGTCATCGATATAGCCGTTGCCGTCGTCATCCACGCCGTTGCCGGGAATCTCGCCCGGGTTGGTCCAGATGTTGTCGGCCAGGTCCGGGTGGTTATAGTCCACACCGGTATCGATGACACCGACCACTACATCGCTTGAGCCCGTGAACACGTCCCAGGCGGTGGTGGCGCTGATATCCGCGCCAGCCGTTCCGCCGGTCTGCCCCGTGTTCTCCATGCCCCACAACTCGTCGAAACGCGCGTCGTCCGGCGTCTCGTTCATGGTAACGATGTAGTTGGGTTCGATGATCTCGACGAGGGGGTTGTTACGATAGCGATCAATAGCCGTCTCCACCGTCAGATCGTCCCCCACACGATGCAGCTTGAAAGGGAATGTCTTGTAGTCGGTGATCGTGATCGCGCCCAAGTCCCCGAGAATGGCCGCTTTCTGCGCCTCGGTGGCGTAGGGCTTGAATTTCACGATGAGTTCACCGTCCACATGCGGTGAGGTGATGACGGTTTGGGCCGTCGCCGCTCCCGCTGCAAATACGGCGAACAACAGGCACGTGGTCATAAACCACGCACGATAGCGGGCTCTTGACATGGCGAGTCCCCCTGACAGGTAGAAATGTACGTAACAGAAATAGAGATCCCGGAGCGATGGGGTGCGTGGTGCTTGCTTCTATAGGTGCTCCGGAAGCTCCCCCCGTGAAATGCACACTACCATAGATCAACTGGGGTTGGCAGGATTTCCTGACGCCATTCGAATGACGAGCCTCTCAGGGTCACGGCAGCAATGCCATAACAGACTGTCCCACAGTAGATAACGCGATTCAGGGATCTCGTTGCCATGTTTATGGACCTGGTGCGCGACAGGGTTCCGGGAGCGGTCCCCTTTACCAGGTATACACATGAAAATACTCTAACATCAATGAAGCCAAGAGGATTGCCGAGAAATTGCCGTGCTCGAAATGACGATACCAAGCCGTGTCGACGGCACTCCGGTCTAGATCAACCGCCCGGCGAATTCACCGGCGCTGCGAACGAAAATTGTGGTCTTGAGGCCCTCGGCCAGCCCCTGCAGACGCGCCGCGGCCTCGGCTTCCTTGCCCTCTGCCGCTTCCATCAGGCCGAAGAACACGATGTCGGCACGTCGGCTGGTGGCGTGGATCACCTCGACCACCGTCTGGTCCTGGGGCTTGGTGATGACCTCGGACTCGGCCTTGATGCGGGTCTCGGTGATGAGCCGGGACAGTCCCTGCTCACGGCTGCCCCGCATGCTCTCATCCAGAATGATGGAGCGAGTCACCACGCGTGAATCACGCCATTCGGGGCCGATGGTCAAAAGATGGGTCAGGATCAGCATG
>QNDV01000377.1 GCA_003646045.1 bacterium | reverse complement strand
TCCAGGCCGCCCTGCAGGACCAGACCCGCACCGTCCGTCTGCCGGCGAACCGGTCCCGCGAGGCCCGCCGGATCATGACCGAGGAGCGGCAGCAGGAACAGCGGCACATGGGACCGGTAACCGACGAGGCCCTGGCTGAGGCCGTGGATGTGGATGCCCACAATGTGGCCCGCATCCGTGCCGCCAACCGTCCCAATGTCCCCCTGGACGTGCCCGTGCAGCCCGAGGGACCGACCCTGGCCGAAACCCTGGCCGATGACGACGCCGTTCAGGTGGCCGAGGCCGTGGCCACCGACAGCATGGTTCAGGAGCTGAATCAGGCCCTCTCGGGTCTGGATCCCCGCGAACGCCACATCATCGCCCATTACTACGGATTGCTGGATGCTCCGACCATGTCCCTCGAGGCTATCGGTGGCGTGCTGGAGTTGTCCCGTGAACGGGTCCGCCAAATCCGTAACCGAGCCTTTTCCAAGCTGCGTGCCTGTGCCAGCGGTCCCCGTCTGGCCGAATACCTCGGCTGACGCCCCACAATACAACGGCGGCCCGGAAAAGCCATTTCCGGGCCGCCACCCCAACACGGGTATCCCCGCTCGCCGCTGGGTCTCTTGAATTTCCTGACTCTCTCGTATTTTTCTCCGGCCGATCCGCCCATTACGGCGCCGAGGGGGATCGGATTTGCCAGTTTCAGTGCGAAACGGCCGGATGAAGCTCATATGTATCGGGAGGCCGAATCCTGCTACGAGCCATCGATCACGCGCCGGGGGGGCATGTAAACCCGGTTTATCGCGTGGTCGAGAGTCGTTCCGCATTGTCCCCGGGATCCAAACGGCGACCAGGTGAAACAGGATCCCGTGTGTTGGTAACGCTGCGGAAAGCGGTGTTCCGACCTCCCGAACCGTGAACTTGCAGACGGGGTGCGTTTGCCTGCTCACAGGGGACAGCTAACGACGATTCCGGAATCGGCGCCTGAGGAACACCTGAGGATGACCTGAAGATGACGGTCACGATATCTTATCCATTGCCCGACATGTAGTTACAAGAAGTGTGAAGAAACGGGGCAGGCTGGTTATTCGGCGGATAAAAGCATGAGATCACCCTCGGCCGTCCCCGAGCGCGGGTACAGGACCTCGCCGCCGGCAGGTTCGACCGCCAGGCCGGTGCCCGCGAAACCGGGCAGATCGGTCATGAACACATCTGTTCCCCCAGCCAGGTCGTGGACCATGAGAAAAGCCCGCCCCCCGCTGCGCAGTACCCAGTAGATGGCGCCGGAGGCAATCCGCCAGTTGTGGAGATCGAGGGGATCCAAGCCGTTGACCAGGGCGCCGGGGCCGCGAATGGCCCTCGGAGCGTCGGTTGAGACAAAAAAGAGCCCGCCGTTCTCATCGCGGGCCGCGGTGACAATACCGGTTTTGACCAGTTCGTCCGCACTGCCGGCCATGTCGTCGGCCGCATCGACGGTCCGGCGGCGCAATTCCGTTCCCGTGACGAATTCCAGGGCAGCGGCACCAGGTGCCCAACCCACCAACATCTCATCTCCGCCGGCAGGAGTGATCGTACGCGACGCTCCGCCCCGGGCTGAAATAACCCGTATCACATCCCGCCCGTTCTCCAGGACGTTGTAGGCCAGTTGCGCGCCGTCGGCGGACCAGCGGGGATTCATCAGCGGCGCGCCCCCGGTGTCGGTCAAGCGCCGGGGGTTGCCGCCATCACGTTCGCACACCCACAGTTCAGGTGTGCCGCTGCGCGCCGAGATGAAGGCGATGAGATTTCCATCCGGACTGTAGACCGCCTCGTACTCCCAGCGGGTCGAAGCCAGGAAACGCCCCGTCTCCAGACGCCAGGGATCAGATCCCAGTACCTTGATGCGCCACAGGTCCTGATCGACGCGAACCTGTTCCCAGGCCAGGTCACCGCTGCGGGACGCGATGGTGGGATTCCAGGCGAAGTCACCCGTAGCGGTGAGACGCTGCGGATCGCCTCCGGCCAGCGGCACGGTCCACAGCTGGAACATGCCTGCGTGTTCGGCGGCGAACACCAGGCGATCACTGGCGGCGGACCAGGCCAGGCCCTGGATATTGGTCAGGCCCTCGACCAGCCAGCGATCCGCATGGCCATCGTTTACCACCACGCCACTTGCCGACCGGGTCAGGGCGATGAATGCCGTACGCGTGCCGTCCGGTGAGATCCGTGGTTGGACGCGGCTCATCCCGTTGCCGGATGCGGGGCGGACCGCCAGGGTCTCGAGATCGAGGCTGGCCAGATTATGAAACCCTTCGCGTGGCCATGAGAACAGGAGGCTCCCGCCGTCGGGATGCCAGTCCAGGCCGGCGACCAAACCCCGTGTGGCAAACAGAACCCGCGTGGCACCACCGAGACCGGGCACGGAACGAATCTCGGACGAGTCACCCAGTACCTGCACCCAGGCCACCGACTGGGCGTCCGGTGACCACACTGGCCAGGCCGCGCGCCCCGGTCCCCCGCTCAACTGCAGCGGCGTCTCGGAATTGCGTTGCTTGACCCAGACGCCCTCGGCGCCACCGTCGGGTCCATCCCAGACGAATGCCACGCGGGTACCGTCGGCGGACAGGGCCGGATGCCGTTCGTGGCCGGGGTAGGTGGTCAGCGGAACGATTCGCGCGGCTGGTGAGGTGTCGCTGGTATGGGCCGGTTCGGGATCATCGCTCAGCAGGTACCGCTGGCCCGCGAACAGCAGTGCGATCACGGCCAGCGAGGCCACGGTACCCCAGGGCCGGAATGGTTTGCGTGGGGGGCGGAACGGAAAAAGCGGGCGGCGCTCAGTTTCGGTGGTCACTTCAGCTGGGATGTCCGGCTCCGCTTCAGGAGCGGCATCCCGTGCTGCCGGTAGATCGTCCGCCTTCACCGGCTCCAGTTCCGCCACCAGCCGGTACCCCTTCTGCCGGATGGTCTCGATGTAGGCCGGATTACGGGCATCGTCCCCGAAGGCGCGGCGCAGATCGCTGATGGCCCTGGTCAGGCTTTCTTCGCCGACGAAGGTGCCCTCCCAGACCTCATCAAGCAGGGTGTCACGACTGACAACTTCACCGGGCAGGACCGCCAGGCGCACCAGGACCAGCATGACCCGTGGCTCCAGACGCACCTCACCGTCGGGTCCGGTAACCCGATTCAGATCGGGCTGGACCAGCCAGTCTCCCAGGCGAAATGGCACGGCGGAATTCATGAGTCCCCACAGCGGTGATGGGTTGCGGCCAAGGGCATCAGTATACGACAACGGAGCATGGCGGGTTAATCCCCATTGGCCGGCCCATTGGCCGGCCGTGGCGGCGTGGCAAAAACCGCCCACACCGGGAAATGGTCGCTGGCCCGGGCCGCGCGCATCACACCGCGGCTACCTGCTGTCAGGTCGCGGTAGAAAATGTGGTCCAACACCGGTATCGAGCCGGGAAACCGTTTATAACGGTTGGTGATAGTGGGCCCCGGCGGCAGCCTCAGGTGTCGGTAGCCGTGCTTGCGTCCCAGGCGCCGCAGTTGGCTGACGTCGTAGTCGGTTACGGTATTGAAATCACCGGCCACGATTACCGGACCATCGTCGCTGGCCAGACTATCCATGGCCACGGCGGCCTGGTCCATGCGTTCGTCATGTTCACTGAT
>QNDV01000376.1 GCA_003646045.1 bacterium | reverse complement strand
TGCCCGACGCTCCGCGCATCACCGGCGTGAGCTGGTCGCCCGACGGCAAACGCGTCGCTTTCGTGGTGGCCATCGACGACCAGCTGACCCTGTGGTCGGCCGAGTTGAAGAACGGCAAGGCCAAGCAGGTGACGCCGGACGATATGGCGCTCAACGGCGTCTACGGACGGCCCTACAGTTGGCTGTCCGACAGCAAATCCTTCGTGGTGCAGACACTGCCCGCCGGACGCGGCGAAGCCCCCGCGGAGAGTCACATCCCCACTGGTCCCGTGGTCCAGGAGAACCTGGGCAAGAAGGCGCCCGCACGCACTCTGCAGGATCTGCTGAAGAACCCCTACGACGAAGCTCTCTTCGACTACTACACAACCTCCCAGGTAGCTCGTGTCGAGCTGGGCGGCAAAGCGGAACTGCTCAGTGAGCCTGCCGTGGTGCGCGACGTAACGCCCTCGCCCGACGGCAATTACCTGCTGATCGAGCGGGTGAAGCATCCGTACAGCTATTCCCTGCAGCAGGACAGCTTCCCCCACAGCGTCGAGGTCTGGAACCGGGACGGCGAGCTGGTGCACACGGTGGCGGACGAGCCGTTGCAGGACCAGATCCCCATCTCCTTCGGGTCGGTGGCCACGGGCCCGCGGTCGGTGGAATGGCGCAACGACATGGCCGCCGAGTTGGCCTGGGTCGAGGCCCTGGACGGTGGCGACGGCGGTGCCGAGGTCGAGGAGCGCGACCGGCTGTTCACCTTCGGTGCTCCCTTCGACGGTGAGCCGGAAGTGCTCATTACCCTGGGTCAGCGCTACGGCGGTGTGATCTGGGGCAACGACGAGCTGGCCTTCGTGGTGTCCTGGTGGTGGAAGACACGCAACCTGAAGGTCTGGAACGTCCAGCCCGCAAACCGCGACGTGGCGCCCATCATCGTCCAGGACCGCTCGTTCCAGGACCGCTATGCCGATCCCGGCCAGCCGGTCATGCACCGCAACAAGTGGGGCCGCCAGGTCATTCTCACCGTCGGTGACGGCAAGACCATCTTCCTCGACGGACAGGGTGCCAGTCCCGAAGGCAACCGCCCCTTCATCGACATGTGGGATTACGAGAAGGACACCAAGGAGCGTCTCTTCCACAGCGAGAAGCCCTATTATGAGAACCCGGTCGAGATATTGGACGTGGACAAGCGGCTGCTGCTGACCCGCCGCGAGAGCCAGACCGAGCCGCCCAACTATTTTATCCGGGATCTGAAGTCCGGCGAGCTGGAGCAGAAGACGGATTTCCCCAACCCCACGCCCCAGCTCGAAGGCCATACCAAGGAAATGATCACCTACCAGCGGGCCGACGGTGTCGACCTCACGGGCACCCTCTACCTGCCCGCTGGCTACGACAAGGACCGCGACGGTCCCCTGCCCGTGTTGATGTGGGCCTATCCCACCGAATTCAAAAGCCGCAAGGACGCCGGCCAGGTAACCGACAGCCCGTACCGGTTCACGCGGGTGGGCTGGTGGTCGCCCATGATGTTCCTGACCCGTGGGTATGCGGTGTTCGACGATCCCACCATGCCCATCATCGGCGAGGGTGAGGAAGAACCCAACGACACCTTCATCGAGCAGCTGGTGAGCAGCGCCCAGGCCGCCGTCGACCTGCTGGTGGAACGTGGTGTGGGTGACCGGGACCGCATGGCCATCGGCGGTCACAGCTACGGCGCCTTCATGGCGGCCAACCTGTTGGCGCATTCTGACCTGTTCCGAGCCGCCCTGCCACGCTCGGGCGCCTACAACCGCACGCTCACACCCTTCGGCTTCCAGGCCGAGGAGCGCACCGTGTGGGAGGCCCCGCAGATTTACTTCGCCATGTCGCCCTTCATGCACGCCGACAAGATCGACGAGCCGATCCTGATCGTGCACGGCGACGCCGACAACAACGCCGGTACTTATCCCATGCAGAGCGAGCGGCTGTACGGGGCCATCAAGGGCCTCGGCGGTACGGCGCGACTGGTGATGCTGCCCAGCGAGTCCCACGGATACAGGGCGCGGGAATCGATCCTGCATTTGATGTGGGAAACGGATACGTGGCTGGACCGGTATGTGAAGAATGCGCCGGCGCGGGAGTTGAAGGAGAAGGAGACGGGGAGTTAGGCGCCGGAATCGCCCCGCCGCATGAGTCAGGGCCCCGGGTGGTAATGCCCGGGGCCCCACTTGCCCCCCGCGTCCACCCCCGCTACTATCCCGCTACACCCCCAACCAGGAGTCCGCCCCCGTGACCCAACCCTCTCGCACCCCACCCCTCGTCCTGCTGGCCGTCCTCGCCGTACTCGCCGGCGCCACAGCCACCGGCTGGATGGTATTGAAGGAGGCCCGCCAGCAACGCACGGTCCATGGCACTCTGCTGGCCCAGAAGATGACCGCCACACGCAACGGGTTCCGGCTGTTGCTGCGCCCCTTCGGACGCAACCTAGAGTCCATGGTTGCCTGGCATGCCGAGGGTCTGCTGGATCCTGCTGACCCGGAAGCGTTCCGGTCCCTGGTCCAACCCCTGGTGGCGCCCACCGACCAGGTAGTGGCCGTCTACGCCATACCCGATGAGGGCCCGGCGATCCTGCTGAATCGCACCGACGACGGCTGGCAGCTCACCACCTCGGACACCCTGGCGGCAGCTCCCTGGTTGGCCCGGACCACCGATACAGACGCCACGTGGTCGGACTACGGAGTGCTGCCCGGTGACTACCGCGAGGGTCTGATTGCAACGCGTCGCAGCGGAGATGTGGTCTATGCCGTCGCCCTGCTCGAAGCCACCCTGGACACCTTCGCCTCCTCCACCTCCCTCACCGAGAACGCGCTGCTCGTTCGCCGCTATGGTGATGGTGCCGTGGCCTGGCTCAACACCCAGGCCGGCAACCGGCTGAAGTTGGCCACCGCCGACGAGTTGCTTACCTCGCCGGTGCCCGCCCACGCCATCATCGGCGCGACGCTGCGGGAGTGGGGAGCCCAGGGCCGTCCGTACGATACGGCGCTGGAATTCCGCCACGAGGGCGTCCACTGGTGGTGCGTGTTCTACCCGGCGGTGGAGGGCACCGACCCCGGCGACCTGGGTCTCATCGTGCCCGACGGCGACCTGGCCCGGCGACTGGACGCCAGCCGCAACCGGGTGACCATCCTCATGTCCGCGGTGATGGTGCTGGCCCTGCTCACCATGGCGGGCCTGGCCTGGACCTGGCGCTCGCGTTGGCAAAGTGTGCGTCGGCGTAGCGTCAAGGTGCCCACCGACGCGGCTGGCCTGCAGGCCCTGATCGACCTGGGTGAAGGCGATCAGCTTGAATTCAAGTCCACCATGCGTTTCAACCTGCGCGCCGGCAAACCGGGCAAGGAGATCGAGCTGGCCTGGCTCAAGTCGGTGATCGGCTACCTGAACACCGACGGCGGCATCATCCTGTTGGGGGTTGCCGACGATGGCGAAGTGCTGGGTCTGGAAGCCGACGGCTTCCGCAACGACGACAAGCTGCAGCTCCACTTCGACAACCTGATCAAGCAGCACGTGGGGCTGGAGTTCGCGGGGCTGATCAGGGGCGAGGTGAGGGAACTGGGGGAACGGAAGCTCTTCCTGGTGGCCTGTGGCCGTAGCGACGAACCGGCCTTCCTGAAGGAAGGC
>QNDV01000375.1 GCA_003646045.1 bacterium | reverse complement strand
TAGTCGAAGTCGTGAAGCAGGCCCCCCGCCGACCAGTACACCTCGTCGTTGCCCGTACGCACGGCTGCGGACTTCATGGCCGCTTCCACGGCATAGGCATGGCGCCTGAGGCTGTCCGTCCGGGTGAACTCGTGCAGCAGGGCGAGGGTGGCTGGGCGGGTGTATTGGTTGTTCATGATTTCTCCGGTCGGGGCGACTCCGTGTTTGCCGAGGAGATACTACCGTGACGTAGACTGCTGATCAACCGGTCCCCCGGGGGCCATGAATCTGCAGCGATATCGCACAGCCACCTCTGCGCAAGGCCTCAAAGCGCCATCGCCTCCTGATGAGCAGTCAACCTCGCCGTCGTCTCCTTATGCCACGGACACGCCCGGTCCAGCAGCGCCCAGAACCGCTTGCCGTGGCCATGATGGGCCAGGTGGCATATCTCGTGGGCCACCACCGCGTCCAGATCCCGGGGTCGCGCCATCACCAGACGGTAGCAGAACGACAGGGTGCCCCGACCCGTGCAACTACCCCAGCGAGTCTTGCGCTCGCCGACGATAACGCGGGACGGATGCAGATCCAGTTTCTGCGCCCAGTGCTCCACCCGCGGCAGAATATCCCCGCGGGCTTCCCGGCGCAGCCAGCGTTCGAGGGTCGGACGGGGATCGAGGATATCCTGCGGGGGCAGTTCACAAAGCAGCAGGTCGCCAGTGACCGAGATTCGCGCCCGCTTGCGACCCTCCGGCAACGCAGCCAACTGTACCACAACCCGTTCGCCACGCAGCAACAGCGCACTGCCGGTGGTCAATTCACTGCGCAGGGGCCCCTCGCGCACGCCGTACTTGTCGACATTGGTGTCGATCCACCCGGACATCTGGGTCAGGGCCTCGTCCACCATGCCGGCCGCCGCCCGTTTGGGCAGCACAATCACCATGCCTTCGCGGGGAGTGATTTCCACCGTGACACGCTTGATCCTGAGCGAGCGCCGCACGCGGTAACGCACGGGCTTGCCCAGGATCAGGGTCTTGCGCAACGGACCGATCACGCCGCTGATTCTTCCTTCCCTTTGTCCAGCTTCTTCGTCACGGCGATGAAGACCAGCAGGGCCATGAGGGAGATCGCCCCCACGCCGATGTAGGCATACCACAGGTAGTGGGCGTGGGCGTAGGCTTCGGGCATGGGACCGTTGCCGGCCAAGGCCGCGGTGTGGGCGGCACGCGTGGCCGCGTCCAGGGTACCCGGCTCGGGGCAGTACTTGCTCAGCAGATAGCCCGAGAAGGCGAAGCCGAAGATCCAGGCGAAGAACGTGTTCATGTGGGCGAAGCCCAGGAAGGTCCCCTCCTTGCCGGGAGGCGCCTGCTTTGACGCGAACTCCAGCCACTTGGGACTGAGGAAACACTCGGCGATACCCTGTATCGAGATGCCGATGATCATCATCAGCGTGATGGGATGGACCTCCATGCCGAAGATCATCACGTTACCGTGGAACCAGGCGGAACTCGCCATGGACACCGCCGACAGGGGAATGAGTATCATGGCGACCAGGATCGAATTCTGCGGTTTCCACTTGTTCACCATATGGGTGATCATCACCACAAAGATCACCACCACCAGCGGATTGATGTTGGCGTACCACTCGGGCTTGTAGGTCTCTCCCGCCATGCGCAGCACGTAGTCCGGCATGGAGGCGTAAAGCTGACCCTGGATGGCCCAGAACCCGGCGGTGATGATGATCAGGGCCAGGAAGCGCAGGTTGCTCATGGCCATCCACATGCCGCGCAGGGTCTCCTTTAAGGTCCGGGACTGGTTTTCCCCGTTGTCTTTTGTCGGGAAGTAGATCAAGGCCACCAGTATCAGCGCCAGCAGCGACGCACCCGCCGAGAACCAGGGTACGTTCTCCACGCCCATCTCGATACGGATCGGAGCCACTATCGTCTTGCCCGTGAACGAGCCGATGTTTACCACCATGTAGAAGATGCTGAAGGCCCGGGCCCGGTTAGCTTCGTTGGACGACTTGCTTACCGTGCCGGTGATGACCGGTTTGACGAACGATCCGCCAAGAACGATCAGTGCCAGTCCCGCTCCCACCGGGGCCATGGTGTGGAACATGCCCAACGCACTATAGCCCGCCGTCAACAGGGCGAAGGCCAGCATCAGGGCGCTGCGGAAGCCCATGCGGTCAGCCAGGGCACCGGTAAAGAACGGGACCAGGTAGATCCAGCCTCCGAACAGACCGGCCACCCAGCCGGCCTGCACATCGTCCAGGCCCACCACGCGGATCAGGTAGGTCCGCAGGGCGATGAAGGTGCCGTAGTAGGCGGCGCGCTCGCACAGTTCGGCGACATTGCCGGTCCAGAACATGCGGGGAAAGCGCCAGGTGAGCTGGCCTTGGGACATGGCGGGTCTCCTGTGGGTCGTTGCGGGAAGTTCCGGGGGTTGCGGATGAACCGGGGCATTGTAACGGGTCCGGCGGAATTTCGGCAGGGAAAACGGTGACAATCGCCAATTCAAGTTCTCCCACCGGGGTGCCGATATGAAACCGGTACGCCGCATCGACATGCCTCAAGGAGGAAGCATGGCTCTCGGCTCCGTCAGTGTGATAACACGCGCACACATGACACTGGATACGGCCCCCGTCCGGAAGGACCCCACAGCGGTGGCCCAGTCCGGGTATGAGCGTAAGCTACAGGAGCAGGCGCAGATCGAGTTCCTGGCCCGGCAGATGGGCTTGATCCGCGACTCCCTCGAGTCGATCCGCGACAACTGGTCCACCACGGACCGGGACGGCGACGGCAAAAAGGGCATGGCCGCCTCCCGCTCCCGCGCCATCGCCAAGGACCTGCGCAGCATCTATCAGGCCATCAACGATATTTTCGACGGACCCGACGACGAGGGCGAAGCCGGATCCTGGCTGGTCCGCGCCCGCGAGCGTCTGCAGAGCGCCCTTGAGAAGGCCGTGAAGGACGATGAAAGAGACCTGGCCGATGATTTTGGCCTGGATCTGGACTTCGAGGATATCGAGGGGGCGTTCCTGCCCGACAGCCGACGAATCGAGCGGGGCGTGGGCACATTGTTGAGGCGCCGGGCCGGTCGGTTGGAGGAGTTTCTTCTTGGCAACAGGTCCAGACGCCAGGGACTGATCGGTATGCTGGAAACCAGCCTCGACTCGGTGATGAAGAATCTCGAGTCGGTAGCGGGCAGCCGGGGCATATCCATCGACCGGTATGCCTGACCCGGGCCTTCAGCAGAAGGCCGTGTCCGCGCAGTCTACTTCAACATCAACATCTTCCTGGTCTGGGTCACCCCGCGCGTCTCGAGTCGCATGAGATAGACGCCCGTGGGCACCGTGCGCCCGCCATTGTCCCTGCCGTCCCAGATCCGCTTGTGTTGGCCGGCCTCCATGCGCTCGGTGACCAGGGTGCGCACGAGCTTGCCGTCCACCGAGTAGATCTTCAGACGCACGCTGCCGGGGCTGGCCAGATCGAAGGCGATGGTGGTCCGGGGGTTGAACGGGTTGGGCGCGTTCTGCATGAGCACCGTCACCCGCGGAATCATCGGCTCCTGCACACCACTGACCGGACCGTCAACCGTGGTGAACGTCCAGACATGGTCTGTCTCCAGGGCGTTACCCACGGTGTCGGTTACGGCGGTGGTC
>QNDV01000374.1 GCA_003646045.1 bacterium | reverse complement strand
ATCAGGTTGTAGTCGGCATCACCCAGGGGCCCTCCTGCGGCGTCATAGACGGCAATGCCCGTAATCCTGCCTGTGGATCCGAAATTCGCCGAACCGCTACCGGAGACAACGATGGTCTCGTCCACCACATCGCTGCGCATGATGGTGACGCCGCAGCCAATGGAGGTATCCAGGGTGAAGGGCTCGCCGAAGACGAACTCCACCGGATCATGGGAGGTATCCATGTTGATGTTCTCGTTGAACGAGGCGTCATTGCTGGTCGTCCAGAACTCGTCGACCAGAACGACATTCCCCCCGGTCTGATTGAACAGGACCTTGAAATGGCCAGTGGCCAGGAGGGTGGTCGCCTCGGGCATATCGTCGGTACTGATGCCCAGGGTGCCGGAGGCGTGGGCCGTGAATTGCAGGGTGCCGGTGGTACCGTTGCGGGCTCCGCCATCGATGGTGATCGTCTCCTTGAACTCGGCCGACGCACCCGCCGTGCACCTGGGATCGAAACCGATACCCTCGATCATCATGGCGCTGGCCGAGGCATGCACACTTCCGTAGGTGGCACGGGCTTCGGACTTCGTGGAGTAGTCCGTGGCCTGGTAGCTAGGACAGTCCGACACGTTCTCGTGCCGTGACTGCGTGTGTTCCGAATCACCATTGAACACTTCGAGATTATTGTCGCAGCTCACGTTGGTACGCGGTGTCGCGGGGTGGGCCGCTCTCGCCCTGAGGAAGGCGTGGCTGGTCGCGGGATGGCACAACCAGAGCAGCAACATGACGGTCAGAACCCGGTAACTGGATTTCACGATTTCCTGCCTTTGGCGATTACGAACTGGCGATGACGGTTAGTGGGGGAGATCAACCGCGCAAATCAAGCGTTGCCGGTCGGTGACCCTCAATCGTAGTCACGTGATAGTCAGGACAAATCCGGACATGATTTCTGAAAAAAGTAGGGCAGGGCTGAGGCGAGATACGAGGTCCGGCTAGTCCGGCAAATCCGCCAACGCCTCGCGCGCGGCCAGCAACCGGGGATGATCGGGAGCGAACATCTCACTGAAGATCGCGACGGTTTCCTGCAGATCGGTGCGGGCTTCATCAACACGCCCGAGCGCCTCGAGCAACGTGCCCCGTTCATACAGGGTCTCGGCGAAGCGATTCCGATAGCTCGGCAGGCGCGGCCGATGTGTAGCGACAGATTTGTCCAGCAGGTCCAGAGCACGGTCAAGGTCTCCAGCCGCCCGCGCAGCCTGGGCACGGCGGGTCAGGGCGATGGCCACGGCCGGATTGTCGGCACCGAATACCTCGATAAATATCCGGTGGCCCTCACGGAAGTGGTTCTCAGCCAGGGCAGGCTCACCCATGTTCAGCCGGGCGAGGCCCAGATTGATGATCGCCGCGCCCACATAGACATGGTTGGTACCGAACGCCTCACGCTGGATGGCAATCGCCTCTTCCAGCAAAGGTACGGCCTCACCGGCACGGTTCATCTTAACCAGCAGGTTCCCCAGATTGATGAGGGATACGCCGATATCCACCCGGTTGTGCTTCAGCTTGCGCCGCAGATCCAGGGCACGACGGTGCAATTCCTCGGAACGTACGTCGTCGCCCAGCACACCAACGGCCAGACCCCAGTTGCTATACAGTGCACCGTAGTGGGGATGGTCGGGATCCAGGGCCAGGCCGTAGGCCTTCTCCGCCAACGCGAAAGCGGTATCGGCTGCCGCATGCCGCCCGATACCGTTCAGGGCCACCGCGAAGTTGTTGTGGTTTCGCCCCAGGTCCGCCATCTCCACACTGGCCGCGGCCGGGTCCAGGGCTTCGGCTTCCTCGAAAAGAGCAACCGCCGCCACATAATCCCGCTGGTCGGTCCTCAGCCTGGCCAGGGCCCGGATGGGCATTGCCAGGAACGAAGGTTCTGTCGCCGCCATGAGACGACGTGTGTCCAGGCAATCCTGAAGCTCTTCCGCGGCCCTATCGTGATTTCCGGCTTCCAACAACGCTACACCCAGGGCCAGGCGGGTATCGGTTGCCTCGTAACTCGTGGCGCCATGAAGTGCGACCCGCGTTTCGAGACAGGCTGCATAGAGTTCGACGGCCTGCTCGTATTCGCCCAGCTTATAGAATACCTCGGCCATGACATACCGCAGTTGCGCCTGAAGATCCGGCTGGTCGGCCAGGGCGGCAATCTCGGCGACGCCCCGGTCCAGTACCTCGCGCGCTGATATATCGGCACCCTTGTTGGTCGCCGGATCCGACGTCTCGAAGAGACCGACGAGGAATTCGGTTACCGCCGCGGATCGGGCGGCTTCCTGCTGCGCCACATCCCTTTCGGCGGCAGCAATACGTGCCTGCCAGACCGTGGCCGCCACACCGGTGGTCACCAGGGCGAAGATCACCATCAACACAGCCGTGGCGCCCCGATTGCGATTTACCAGACAGCGAAGGCGGTACCACGGTGTCGACGGTGTCGCTTCCACGGGTAACCGCTCGCGGTAGCGGCGCAGGTCTTCCGCCAGCTCATGAGCCGTGCCGTAACGCTCCTCGGCAATGTCCGCCGTGGCACGGGCGATGATGTTGTCCAAGTCACCCAGCGACTGCCCGGCCCGGGGATGTGGGCCCGTAACCAGGTCACGCAGCAGTACACCCAGGGCATAGACATCACTGGCCGTGCTCAGCGCCTCTCCACGCAGTTGTTCGGGCGAGGCATAGCCGGGCGTATACATTTTAAGCCGCGCTGCCGTATCGGCGCGTTGACCTCCGGCTTCCGGATCCAGCCAGCGGGCGAGACCGAAGTCCAGCAGCTTGAGGTCGCCCTCGGCGGTGACGAGGATGTTCGACGGTTTCAGGTCACAATGCAGCACCAGGCGCCGATGGGCGGCGTCGACGACGGCACAGACTTCGCCGAACAGATCGAGGCGCTGGTCCAGTTCGGCGTCTTCACAATGTGCGAGCAGCGTTTTGCCCTCGACCTTTTCCATGACGATATACGGGTGACCGTCGTCATCGAGACCACCGTCGAACAGGCGCGCGACCCCGGGGTGATCGAGGCGCGCCAGGATCTGTCTTTCCGCCAGGAAACGGTCTCGCAGGGGATGATCGGCCGAGATGGAGAGCATCAGCTTGATGGCGACCTCGGCCTCGTATTGGCCGTCGGAGCGTCGGGCGGCATACACCACGCCCATGCCACCCTCGCCGAGAATGCCGGTCAATTCATAGGGGCCCAACTTCTGCCCCAGGCGGGATTCGGGTTGCCAGCTCCGGGCCGCTTCGGCAATCAGGCCGGCTGCCGCCTCGCCGGCGGACTGCTCCATGTACCCCTCACTGCGCTCGGCCGCCGCCAGGAATTCCCGTACTTCCCGGATCAACTGCGGATCATCCCCGCAGACTTCCGCAAGCTGGACTTCGCGCTCGGTGAGCGGCAGCTCCATGATACGATCAAGCACCGCACTGATGCGCCGCCACTGGTCAGGGGTCCAGAAATCCACAGCCACGTCTAGGTATCCTCTCCCACCGGACTGCCCAACATCCCGTGCAGGATCGTACGGGCCTTGATCCAGTCCCGACGCACGGTGCGGTCCGAGATATCCAGGGCCAGGGCGGTTTCCTCCTCGGTGAAACCGGCGAAAAACCGGCACTCGACCACCCGGGCCAACCGCT
>QNDV01000373.1 GCA_003646045.1 bacterium | reverse complement strand
TATCGTCCCAGTACTGACCGTCTTCATAGGTGTAGGCCACCGGTGGGGACTGCACAGCCAGGAAATTCGCGTTGGTGAAGCCCCGCGGCGGGATGCGGTTATCCAGGTAGATGGTATCGCTCAGCACGAAGGCGAAAGACGGCCCGGAAGCCACACCCAGGGCCGTACCCAGGCGCGTGGATATTCCTGGTTCGATGTGGTAGATCTTCGCGTCGTCATCGTGACTGAGAATACCCGTGTCACCGTCATAGGCACCGGACTCGTAAACCACCACGTCGCCTGCATCGAAGGCCCGGATGTTGAGCCAGGCGCGCCGGCCCTCGGGGTAACCGGACGGCAACTTGTGCCCCGTCTCGTTGGTGACCCTCACGTTGATTCCACGCTGGTAGTCACGGTTGTCGATGGTCACGTCCAGTGTCGCGGCCAGGGTCAACATGGCCTGGGCCCGCAACTTGGCAGCCTGCATCTGGGCCACGTCCACCTCGCCGGGGAAAAAGTCCGGCAGGATGTCCGGCAGGAACGTGTTGCCTCCCATCAGGTCGTGCAGACCGAGGTCCGACCGGGTCGGTGCGCCACCCTCGCTGCAGCCCACACCTGTCACATCCCGCATATGGCAATCCTGGCAGGTACCGACGATTCCGTCGGGCTTGTCACCGGCGAACTGGGGCTGGTAGACGCCGGTCGTGGCATACTCGCTGACGCTCCACTCGCTGAAAGTGCGCTCCACCGGGAACATGTTGCGCGTGTCGCCGTCGGGATGGCCCGCATCGAGCTCCTGAACATCGTAGGTATGATCTCCCGCACCCTTGACGAAGACCGGGTTGCTGACGTCGTGGCAGGTGCCGCAGAGGTTGGCGCTGAGGGTGAACTCGGAGTGCACGAACTGGTGACTGGCATCGGCATCCGTATAGGGACCACGCCGCAGGGGGTCGGGGTCAAGCACGAACTCGCCGTTGCCGTGGACCGCAGGCACGTTGGCGAGCCCTGCGAGAATCACGTCGTCCCCCGCCACACTGGTCACCGGATTGTAGACAGGATCAACCTGACGGTGGCAGAAATCGCACTGTATACCCTCGATATCCTTGGCCAACAGGCTGTTGCCGGAAGTGTCGAAGCTGCGTCCCTCGGCCCAGCCGGTCGGTGTATGGCAGCGCAGGCAGAGATCACCCGACGACGGTGCCAATTCCTCGGCCACCCGCATCATGGCGATGAACAGTGGGTCGCGCATGGCCTGGCCCATCATGCTGCCCCGCCAGTTGAAGTGGGGCTCCACGTCGGTATCGTATTCGCCATGGCAGGCGATGCAGGTCTGGGTGGGATCCTCGGCCAGGCCGCCGCCGAAGGGCTGGGTCCCGGGCAGATCGAAGTCCCGCAGGGTGGTGGGCGCCACGCCCGGGCGCTGGGTCACCGTGAACCCGTCCGAATCCCCGTGACCTTCGTTGGCCGCGTTGTCCGTGGCGATTACCCGCAGGATCTGCGCGCCCGGCAAGTGGGGCATGAAGAGATCGAAGGTACCGGTGTTGGGCAGTCCCTGGGCCAGTCGCTTCCAGTGGACACCTCCGTCGTCACTCAATTCGAAGGCGATGGACGCCACGCCACTGCCGGCATCGGTGGCTGTCCACTGCACAGGGGTCGTGGCCTCGGCTGTGATTACCGCTCCCGCTGTCGGCACAAGAACTGCCACCACGGGCGGATCGGTGTCCGTGGCGCCGGACGGCGTCAGGTAGGCCGCGAGTTCCGCCAGGTCCACATTCTGCGCGCCGCCGTGGTTGCTTTCCTTCAGACCGGGAAAGGTCGGTGTGTTGGAGAAGTTGGCGGTGTCGGTGATCTCCACGAAATTATTGAAGCCGTCGGCATCGGCATCCTCGAATTCCACATCGGCCACGGCTTCGTCGTTCGACCTGCCGGCGGCCAGGCGCGCCTCGATGGATACTCCGTAGGGATTACGCGGACCGCCCCCGTCAAAATCGAAATGGCAGACGCCGCAGTGGCCGCTGTTGCTGATCAGGTCATCCAGTTGCGTTTCTTCGGCCGCCGCGTAGCGGTTGAAGAACGAACGCCGGATGGGATTGCGGGCACTGGCAACCGCGGCAATGAGCAACAGGAGAAACACGATACAAATAGACAGACGCAGATGTCGGCGAGACATGGCAACCCCCTGTGATCGATAGCGCAACGGCTTAAGCCACCGCTGTACGACATTATGAAAACTGGATCATTTTGTCATATTTGCAACATATTGACAATATAAAATCAAGCCATGACACTGATATTCAAAATTACTGCCGCCAGCGCTCCAATACCCGCGCGTCCACCCACCAGATGTCCAGACTGCCCCCGCCGGGTTCACCATGGGCAGCCAGCAGATCGGCCTGGGTCAGGGGCTCGTCCGCAGCAGGCTGGAGCACGGTCACCCGGCGTGAACTGAAGAAGAAGTACTTCCCGTCGCGTGAGAGGGAAACCGACATGGCGTGCAGCCCGGGGCCATTGAAAGGTTCGCCCAGATTCACCGCCGACGACCAGCCTTCCTGGTCGTCGTTGAAACTGATCCAGTAGTCCGCCCCGCCCAGATTGTCCTCGTGCCCACCGACGCAGCCCACCATCCAGCTTTCATCCGGGGCACAGTACACGTTGTAGACCCGGTCGGTGATGTTCACGGCGCCGGCCAGTTTGACGGGTTCAGACCAACCGTCGCCCGCGGGCTCAGCCATCCACACGCCGGACCCGTCAGCGGTGTCACGGGTGAAGTAGAGGGTGCCGTCGTCGGCGAGACAGGGAAAGTATTCTCCGTCGTCGGTGGTGACCGGCGGCGGCAATGCGGTGGCTTCGCTCCAGGAACCGTCGGGACCGCGGCGACACTCGAAGATGTTCTGGTTGGTCCAGCCGGTCCCCTGCTCCTGCCCCGGCGCCGCCCGGTTGGTCAGGAACAGGGCCCGCCCCCCATCGGCGGAAAGGGTGGGCTCGAAACAGGCGAAGGCACGATCAGCATGAATCGGCGCCTGCGCCGGCGCGGTCCAGTGGCCGTCCAGCAGACGGGTTTCGAAGACCGTCGCCAGCGGGCCAGCCATGACGCCGTACCAGATCGTGAGGCCATCGGGATGAACCAGCAGGTCACGCTCGTGCAAGCCGGTGCTTACAAGTCCCGGGGCGAAGATCTCCGGTGCCAGGCCGGGCGGTTGTTGGCCCAGGAAGGGTCCCTCGGGGGGTGACGCCAAGCCAGTCGCAGCCCATAACAGCATCAGAAGTCCGGATAGCTTTCTCATGGCTTCTCCCGCGGCAAGGCCGCCTGTCTTGCCGACACTGCACCTTTCCAGCGCCGGTGGACCCAGAACCACTGCTCCGGATAACGGTGGATGAACAATTCGACCGCCTGTGAGATGCGCCCCATGAGCGCGCCGACCCTAGCGGGTTCAGCAGGCGCCTTCGCCACGCCGATCACCTCGCCAACCTCCAGGATATGACCGTCGCCTTCGCGGTGGATGGCCATGGGAATCACCGGACACCCTGTGTGCAGGGCAAAGCGTGCCGCACCGGGCCAGGTGCTCGCCGGTCGGCCCAGGAAATCCATGGGCAACCCGGCCGCGCCAGCGTCCTGGTCCACCAGCAGGGAGACCAGACCCCCGGCAGCCAGGTGGGCGAGTACAGATCTGGCGGCCCGATCCATGGTTACGGTGG
>QNDV01000372.1 GCA_003646045.1 bacterium | reverse complement strand
CGGGGCGGATGCCCTGGTAGAACAGGTCGTTCTCCAGGAAGATCTGGCCGTCGGTAATGGAAATCACGTTGGTCGGGATGTAGGCCGACACGTCCGAGGCCTGGGTCTCGATGATGGGCAGGGCCGTCAACGAGCCGCCGCCGTTCTCGTCCGACAGTTTCACCGCGCGCTCGAGCAGGCGGCTGTGCAGATAGAACACGTCGCCGGGATAGGCTTCGCGTCCGGGGGGACGGCGCAGCAGCAGCGACATCTGGCGATAGGCGTTGGCCTGCTTGGAAAGATCATCGTACACCACGAGGGTGTCCTTGCCCTGCCACATGAGGTGCTCGGCCATGGTGCAGCCGGTATAGGGCGCCAGGAACAGCAGGGGCGCGGGCTCGGAGGCGTTGGCGGCGATGATGGTGGTGTACTCCATGGCGCCGTGCTCGATCAGCTTCTTGTGCACTCCCGCGACGGTGGACTGCTTCAGGCCGATGGCCACGTAGAAGCAGTGCACGCCCTTGCCTTTTTGATTGATGATGGTGTCGATGGTGATAGCCGTCTTGCCGGTACCACGGTCACCGATGATCAGCTCGCGCTGCCCGCGGCCGATGGGAATCATGGAGTCCACGGACTTCAGTCCGGTCAACAGCGGCTGACCCACGGGCTGCCTGGCGGTCACGCCGGGCGCCTTGATCTCGATGTTCCGGGTCTCGGTGCTGGGCACGGGACCCTCGCCGTCGATGGGCTGGCCCACGGCGTTCAGCACGCGCCCCACGATACCGTCACCGACAGGTACGGAGGCGATGGCGCCGGTACGTTTGACCTGGTCGCCCTCCTTGATGTGGGTATCCGGGCCCATGAGGGCCACACCCACCGAATCCTCTTCCAGGTTCAGCACGATGCCGAAAATTTCCCCGGGGAACTCCACCATCTCGCCCATCATGACGTCCTCGAGGCCGTACACGCGGGCAATACCGTCACCGACCTGCAGGATGGTGCCGACACTTTCGACAGCCAGGTCGCGGCCGTAGCGGCTGAGCTCCTGGCTCAGGACGGAGCTGATCTCTTCGGGCCGAAGTTTCAAGGCAATCTCCTCGTTACGGGCTCACCACCGTGAGCCGCTCTGAACCAACTCTTAACTATTCATCCGAGCCAGTCCGTTACCTGACCGGAACTTTCTCCAGCGTTTTGCGCAGCAGATCCAGGTTGGTGCGCACGGTGCCGTCGAGGACTTTGTCTCCCAGCGTCACCTTCACGCCCCCGATCACCGCATGGTCCACGCACTTTTCCATGATCACGGTCTTGCCGGTGATCTCGTTCAGGCGCGCGCCCAGCTGCTCTTCCAGGTCGGCGGGCAGGTCGATGGCCGTGACCACCTGGGCGCGAATCACGCCACGCTCGGCCTCGACCAGGCGGGCGAATACCTCGCCGATGTCCCCGGTGTTCTCGATACGGTTCTTGTCCAGCAGCAGGTAGAAGAAGTGCAGCAGCACCGGCTCGACTTGCTCACCGAAGACATTCCTGAGCAGATCCTTCTTTTCCTGCGTGGCGACCTGGGGACTTTCGATGAAGATGCCCAGGTCGCGGCGGTCCTTGACGATGGCCAGGACCGCGGCATAGGACTCGGCCACGGCGTCGACCACGCCCAGTTCATGGGCGGACTCGAGCAGGGCCCCGGCGTAGCGGGTGGCGACACGAATGTCACGCATCCCTGGCTCCCTCTATGCCGGTGATATAGTCCTCGATCAATTTGCGGTGCAGGGCTTCGTCCAGCTTTTCGCCGATGACCTTCTCCGCGGCGCCGATGGCCATATGGACCACCGAGTCGCGCAGTTCGATCTGGGCCTTCTGGGTTTCAACCTCGATGTCCTGCTCGGCCTTGGCGACCTTCTCGGACGCAGCCGTGTTGGCCTTGGCCACGATGCCGTCGGCCAGGCCCTCGCCACGCTTGACGGCCTCCTGGACCTTCTCGCGTTCGATGACCTTGATGTCCTGCAGCTTGGACTCGAATTCACCTTTGAGAACTTCCGCGTCGGCCAGGTTCTGTTCGGCCTTGCGATAGTCCTCGCCGATGGTGTCCCGCCGCTGATCCAGCAGGTCGAGGATCGGGCCCCACGCAAACTTCGCCAGTACCCAGACGAAGAGGAGAAACCCCACCGCCGTGGTGATCAGGTTGGTTACGTTTGGCGTCACGAATTCCATGATGGGTTCCCTTCAAGCGCTGTCCGGTACGCAAACGAGCGGTCGACCGGGGAGCGGCCGCAGCCACTCCCCACACGGTCTATAAGCGCGCACGCACCCCAGCCGGTCGAAACAGGTCAGACACCGACCTTACCCATCAGCATGATGGTCGCAACCAGGGCGTAGATCGTCAGGGCCTCGATGAAGGCACAACCGATGATCATGGCCGTCTGGATCTGGCCAATGGCCTCCGGCTGACGACCCATGGCGTTCATGCCGCCTTCGATGGCGCGGCCCAGACCCAGGCCAGAGCCGATGGCGGCCATGCCGAGCCCGATAGGGAGTGCAAATCCGAGCAGGTCCATTATTCCTCCTCAACGCGTGCGCGCGTCTCAGGTTTGCAGGGCGAACCCCGCAGTGTTCCGGGCACTGTCACCCGGATGATTGCCCCAGCCGCTAGTGGCTGTGAGCCTCGTCACCGTGACCATGAGGCAGCCACAGGGCGATATAAACAGTCGACAGGAGCGTGAAGACCAGCGCCTGGATGGTGCTGGACAACAGGCCCAGGAAATAGAACGGGAACTGCAGGGGCAGTCCCGGTGCGTAGTCGAAGCCACCGGTGAGCGAGTAGGTGATGCCGGCGCCCAGCAGGACCATGGTCGCAACGAGGGTGTCCTCGCCGAAGATGTTGCCGAACAGGCGCAGGGACAGGCTGAGCGGCTTGATCAGTTCGCCGATGGTGTGCAGCGGGAAGAACAGTACCACCAGGCCCCAGTCGAGCTTGGACTTGGGCGACCCTGCCAGGTGATGCAGGTAGCCGCCGATGCCGTTCTCCTTGAGCGCGATCCCCTGGACGTAGAGGAAGGTCATGAGGCCCAGGGCGAGGGTGGTGTTCTTGAAACTGCTGGTGGCCGCGTGTCCCAGGGGGATGATCCCGAACAGGTTGTTGAACAGGATAAAGATGAACAGGCTGCCCAGGTACGGCGTGTACCGGCGCGCGGTGGGGCCGATGATGGCCTCGAAAAGGGAGTAGAGCCCGCCGAAGAGCATCTCGGCGGCCATCTGGAAGCGGCCGGGGCGACGGGCGTCGAGGCGCTTCGAGAGAGCGACCATGAACAGGGCGATGATCAGGGCCATGGTCAGGGAGAAGATGGGGTCGATGAACTTGTTCAGGAACGCGGCGACGTTGGGCGGGAGCAGCGGCGTTATGAAGGTCAGGGCGTTGGGGAGGTGGGGGATGGTGGTGTGGGCGTCGTGTTGTCCGGAGGTGTGGGCGGCTGCGGCACCGTGGGCATCGCCAGATTCGCCGTGTGTATCACCGTCGGTGTCGGAGGCGCCGTGGGCATCACCGTGGGCCGGATCAACTGGACCGCCGCCGGTTTGGGCGGGGTCGTGGCCGCTGGGATCGTCGGGATAGGCTTCGCCGTGGCCCGCAGGATCGTTGTCCGGAGTGTCGTGCTTGTCGTAGGATTCGGGGACGTAGGTGGGGTGGCCTGCGTCGGCGCCGTGGGTGG
>QNDV01000371.1 GCA_003646045.1 bacterium | reverse complement strand
TACTCAGCGGGCACAGCGCGGTTGCTGGAATCCTACTCGTCCCCGGCCTGCGCCTCCGCAACCAGATCCGTCTCACCGGTAACCGGGATCCGCTCCATGACCTTCGCCTGATCCTCCGCCGGTAGCGTATCGAACTGCTCGAGCAGGGCCGTGACCGTACTACGTTCGGGATGGCAACCGGCGCCGAGTCTATCTCGTCAGCAACATGCGCACGCTGCGCGACTGGTCTCCGGCCTGCAGCCGCATGAAGTACAGTCCCTGGCCTACTTTTCGGCCGGAGTTGTTCAGGCCGTCCCAGACTATCGTATGAGGTCCGACAGCCTGCCTGGTGCCGACCAGGGTCCGGATCGCACGTCCGCGGACGTCATAGACCGTGGCTGAAACGAAAGTCTCGGCAGCCAGACGGTAACTGACGGCCGTGCGGGTGCTGAACGGGTTCGGATGGTTCTGGTCCACCTCGAACATGGCCATGGTGCGGTCTTCCACGCCCGAAACGGAACAGGATTCGTATGCGCCCATCTCCGGCGCCGTGCCGCAGTACTCCTCTGGCGTCATGTCGACGAGCGTTTCCCCGTTGAGCACGATGTAGTCGGTGCCGGCATCGATGCAGTCCGAGGCTTCGGTCAGGTGGAAGTCGTAGTTCAGCGCGTCGACGAACAGGGGGTCGACGTCCATGTTGTTGCCGCCGGTCGCACCGCTCGGCATGGTCAGATTGCTGTAGTGGATCTCCGCGTTGCTGCCCCAGTCCAGGTGGAAATCGTCGCTATACATGCCGGGGTTGTCGTACACGATGGTGTTGGCGACAAAGGCTTCGGTGTATGCCAGATTGAGGCCGCCGCCGTCACCGGTGACCGCACTGTTGCCCGTGAAGGTACAATTGGCCAGATAAAGGGTGTTGCCGCTGCCCAGGACGCCCACGGCGCCACCGCCGGAGTACATGGTGTAGTTGTCGACGAAGAGGCAGTTGATCAGCTTGGTCCCGTATATCGAATAGCCCGAGATGGCGCCCCCGCCGTACAGGCAGTCGTTCTGGATGAACTCGCAGTTCGTGATCTCCGTATTCGCGTCGCCCGTGAACTTGATGGCTCCACCCTCGCCATAGCAGTGGTTGCGGATGAAGCGACAATCGGTGAAACGCGTCAGCGGTTCGTCGTAGCTTCCCGTGCCCGAACCGTACACCGCGCCTCCCATGCCCAGATTGTCGGCGGTGGCATCGTTGTCGGCGAAGACACAGTGGGAAACCACGGCGTCCGAGCCCAGCAGGGCCAACCCGCCGCCGTGCATGTCGGGGTACTCGCCGGCGGTCTTGCCGAATTCTATCCGGCAATACTCCAGCCGGCTGATGTCTCCCGAACTGATGCGAATGCCGCCCCAGCCGGTGGTGTGGTTATCGGCGGTGAAACGGATGGTATCATTCTCTGCCCCCACCGCTTCCAGGTAACCGTTGACCGTGAACTTGTAGTGGCCCTGGAATATTACCTCCACTCCCGGTTCCACGAGCAACGCCTGACCGTCGGGCACCACGATCTCGCCGACGACATGGTATGGCGAATCGTCAGCGGTCCAGGTGCCGGACTGGGTACCTGAGACATCGGTCTGGGAGAATACCAGCCCGGGAACCAAGGCCAGGAAAAGGACGAGGAGGCTTCTCATGTCGATACTCTGCACTTTCGACCGGGGAAGACAGCACCGTATCATTATTGATCATAATTAGCAATGGAAGGCGTCACGCTCTGTTGTTCCATTCGCCCGTTCTGATCAGCCGCCCGGACGGATCCGCATGCCTTTCCCCGACAGTACGGACGTGGCATGATCAACTCGTATCAAAATACAACCTCGGACGTGTCCGCGATTCTCTCGGGATCCACCGTTCCCTCGGAAAGGACGGTGACCATGCGCACATTGAGGAATACCCTGCTGGTCATCACCATTCTGGGCAGCCTGGGATCCGGCCAGGTCGCGACAGCTGCCCATCTGCCCATGGATATTCATTACAACCAGTGCGGTGAGCTGTGGTCGTCCGATAATCATGGGAGAGCCGGTGGCTTGTATGCAGACCGTTTGCAGCACAGGGTGCATCATGACCTGTGGCGCCATGCTCCTGTCGTGGGTAGCCCATGGGCCGGGCTATACCGACCCCGGCGAGTTGAACGCGTGGCTGAGGGATAACGACGGTTATGCCGGTTGCTTGGTGATGTGGTTCGCCCTCGCGAGCTATGATGGCAACGGCACGGGGCCGTAACAATGTTGTCTGGCAGGGGCGGGATCTGGAGGGTCATACGGTGTCCGCGGGTGTCTACTTCTACCGCTTGTCGACCGGCGATTATAGCGAGCCCAGGAGAATGGTATTGATGAAGTGATATGGAATGGCCAGGTGAGTCTTCGTGCGGCTTCGGGTTTCCCAAAGCACGGTCTGGTTCGGTCTTAACCATTATTGACCTTTCCATGAGAGAGGGGTATTTCCCAGGAAGCTTATCTGATTTTGGTTACGCATTTTCCCTGAATTTGGTAGTATCGAAGTTAACCGTGCCCATCGCATCTTGAGACAGCGCTACCACGAAAATATGGGCTCATTTCTGCAAACGGGGGGATTATCCATGAAGAACATTTCGCACCATGATTTGCTCCGCATCCTGCTCACCCTGATGCTGGTCGTCGGCCTGGCCGGCTGCGGTGACGACGACCCCACGAGCCCCGGCCCAAGCTACGGTACCGGCCTGGTAGGCACCTGGGTGACCTATAACGCTCTCGATGGTGGCGTCCCCGAACCCGGCGGAGGCACTTACGGCATCGGCGGCACGGTTGTCACCATCAACAAGGACGGTACGGGTGCCTCCATGGATCCCGAGGATATCGGTACCTGGGATCCCTTCACCTGGACCCAGGATGGAACGACGTTCAATGTGACCCAGGGTGGCAGTTCATGGACCATGACCGCCGAAGTGGCGAACAACACACTCACCATCACCGACGTGGGCGATTTCGTGACAATCTACCAGCGTTACGTCGGATCCGGCGTACTCAGGGGAACCTGGAGCATCGTGTCGATTGTCGACGACTTTGCTGGCGGGATACAGCCGGTGGATCCGGGCGATTTTTCATACAGGTTCAACAGCGACGCCAGCGTCAATTACATCGTCGAGGGGAGTGTCGAGGATACGACGACCTACTCCACTGACGACACGGTCCTGACCATCGGGCCCGCCAACGAACCCATCGAGGTCAGTGTCTTCGCGGTAGTCGGCAATACCCTCTACCTGTTCAATTTCCAGGAGGGGTCCGGCATGTCGGAAGACCAGATGTTCATCATGAAGTTCATCAAGACCTAGGCAGCCGGGGGATCAACCCCGCTGAACGATGATACGACAGCGCCCGGCTCAACCGAGCCGGGCGCTGTCTTTTCGGACTTTCTTTCAGCTGAAACTAGCCGAGCTGGTCCGGTTTGACCACCGAGCCGAACTTGCCCTTCAGGTCCTTCAGGCCGGCCTCCCACTCGTCATAGACCTTGAACAGCTGCTTCGGCAGGTTGTCTTCCTTGCCGAAGGCCTCGCGCTGCAGGTCGATGCGAGACTGGATCAGGTCGGTGTAGATGGAGAACTGCATGTCGTACAGCTCGCGCGGATAGTCCTTCTGGATGGTGTCGGCGAAGGTCTGCTTCATGTCCTCGTAGGTGGGGATGAAG
>QNDV01000370.1 GCA_003646045.1 bacterium | reverse complement strand
GAGTGCTCAAAATATGGGAATTGCCAGAAGATAGGGGGGTCACAGAGATTGAACGATTGCGACGGTTTCTCGCAGTAGCCACCAATGAAATTGAACAACTGCGTGAGGAGGTTAAACAACTCAAAGGGGAAAAAGAAACCCCTCGGCCAACTGGGTGCGAACCGGAGGCTGTGCCAGTTGTTCCTCCTATTGTTGACCTTACTACGGCAAAGCTAGTGAACCTCTCGATTTGTAGCTGTGGGTTTCCTACTTTGGCGGATCATATTACTCTTGGTACAGAGTTTCAGATTAACCGGTCTTGTTCGCAGCGTTTGATTCTTTTGTGCGGGGGTTGTGGTAATGCGATACCTGTTGAGTGTGTTTTTGTGGATGGTGAGGAGCCTGGTTTCCTCCCAGAGGAGATCTTCGAGGATTGTTGAGTGCGTTGAGATTTCCTCTGAGGAAATCGTGGGCACGCGGGGGGCGTTTTTGTGGGTCGTTTGTGCCCTGGCTCACTCCTGGTAGAGGGTCTTCATGGTTTGTTGAAGACTTGGGGAGTGGCGGAGAGTTTTATCGTCTGTTCTAATTCCATTAGAACAGATCGCTTGAGTTTTTACAAGTATCGGGGTTTTCCTCTGAGGAAATCGTGGGCACGCGGGAGTGGATTGATGGGTGTGAAAATGTTGTCTGGGGTGTGTGTGAATTGTTCTTTTGGGCAGGAAGTGAATCAGCGTGAGTGGTTGAGGGGTATTGTGCCTTCTTGCCGGAATTGTGGGAGTCGTTTGGAGGTTTCTCCGGATGTTTGTGAGTGTTGTGGTGGGTCTGGGTTGGTGGGTGGGGGTCCTCGTGAGTGTCCGAAGTGTCGTTAGGGTTTCCTGTGAGGAAATTGGGTGGGTGTATTAGAGGCGAGTAGGGTTATTTATGGTCGGGTTGGTGAATTCTTTGTGTTTCTGGTTGTAGGATGATGACTTCAGAGCCTCTTACTAGTATTGTGGGGCAACCGGCTTCGATTTTTATTGGTCCTTCGCGACCGTCAAGGACCATGTCTTTTTGGGTTTGATTACGGCGTGGTGGCATTAGGTCGATTTCGACTAAGTATTGGCCACCCCATTCGCCGTTTCCAAGATAGGCTTTGGCTTCGTCGATGTTGGTGGTGGTGAAGCCGGGGATTGCGGTTTTGTTTGAGTTATTGGTGGCTTTGAAAACTTTGAGGGGTTTGTGTGGTCGTTTCCAGCCAAGTTTTACGTAGCTTCGTGGGCTAATTATTTCTTCGAATTCTAGTTTATCGTTTGGGTCGTAGCTTGAGAATTCGTGGTAGCGGGCTTCGTGTATTTGTTGTAGTTTCATGTGTTTGGTCCCTTTTATAATTCTATAATATATTTGTTTTGGGGCGGGGTGTGGTTATGCGAGTGGCGGCTGTTTTTGGTGTGGATGATGGTGATCGGGCTCCTCCTTTTATTCTTGATCTTGTGGTGGGGGGTTCTTATCGGCTTGGGGTGGAGTTGGCGATTTGGAAGTACTTGTCTGGGGTGAATGAGCGGTTGGTGGCTGAGGAGAATGAGGCTGTTCAGAAGGGTCTTAAGGTTCGGCGTGGGCCGGTGGTGGGGGCTGAGTTGGGTCTTAATAAGTTGGGGTTTGATTGGGTGTATGGGTCGAGTTGTGGGGATCTTTATGTGTCTATTTATGTGGATCGGCTAGGTTGGGATTATCTTGAGGTGGGTTTTGCCCCTGAGGATCGGGCGGATTTGGGGATTTAGTCGGTTTCCAGTGGGGAAATGGGGTACGGCCACATTTGCTTATTTGTGGCAGTCGACTAACCACATGTGGATGATGGTGGTTAGGAAGGCTAGAGAGCCTAAGAAGAGGCCGGTGAGGCCGATGAGGTGGTAGCGGTGGGAGTTTTTGCTTCTGGTTATTATTTCGGTTAGGGTGAGGCGGTCTTTGATACTTGCTATTTCGTTTTGTAGTTTTGCTATTTCGTTTTCTTGTGTTTTTACTCTGGTAATTATATCCATTTTCCCCTCTTATTTGGTCTCTTACCGTATGTTTCCTCGGGGGGAATTGGGTTAATTGTGTTCTTCTCCGAGGATTGAGATTCCGGCTGCGGAGCATACGGCGGCGGCTAAGAAGTGTCGGCAGATGGTGATGTGGGAGTCGCCTTTTTCATGTCCGATTCTTAGTTGGTCCATTTGTTTTGAGATCCATTTGTCGTCGTTGATTTTGTCTTTGAATTCGTTGTTTATCCAGTTTTGTACGGTGATTTTGTCTATGATGTTCATTTTTGTGCTCTAGAAGGTGTGGCGGCCTGTGGTTACGCGGGATCGCATTAGCCAGTTGCTGTTGTTTTTCTCTGTGATTCCCATTCCTAGTATTCCTTGGGGGTTTTTGAATACTAGGCCTTCGAGGAGGGGGCCGCAGATGTTTTTGTATTCTTTGTTGATTGTGTCGATCATTTCCCAGAGGTCGGGCCATATGGTGGCCGGGTGGTATTCGGGGTGGAAGATGTTGGGGGTGTAGCTGGTGCCGAGGCGGTGCATACCGTGTTGGCTCCAGTACCAGGGTACGTCTTCGGGCGCGAGGATGCTTTGGTATCTTTCTTGGTAGGTGGTGCCGAGTAGGTGTTTGCTGTCTCGGACGAGTATGTCCCAGATGACGATGGTGTCTTTGATGGCTCGGTGTTTTTGGTCGAGGAGTCCGCCGTCGAGTAGGTGGTATTTATTCCTGTCGAGTCCTAATTGGTCTCTTAGTTCTTTGATTTGGTCTTGGAGCCATTCGGGGCAGGTGTAGCTGCGGATTTTTTCGGCGTGGCGGCTCCAGAGTTCGCTTTCTCCATTTGGGAGGAGTTTGATGAGGCAGCGGGTGTCGTTGAATTTTAATTGGGCGAGCCAGCCCATGTCCCCGAGGATTTGTGTTTGGTCTCTGGGGATGGCGTCTTTGGGGCGGGGTGGGAAAATGTATTGTTTGGCTTGGACTTGCATGGGTTCTTTCTCCTATTTGAGTAATACGGTGGTGGGGATTTCCCCGATTCCCTTTTTTGTTGCCGGTGAGGCTGGGGGGTTAATATGCGAGAGATAGTTGCTTACCATCCGGAGTTTTTGGTGGAGCGGGGTGAGGATCTTTTTTCTATTCATGTTGACTTGGATGATTGGTATACTGATGGGGAGGTTCTTGAGAAGCTGGCGAAGCTGACTGGGGCGAGTACGATGGGGGGTGCTATTCAGGCGATTAGTGCGGGGGAGTTGTCTGGGGATGGTATTCTGTCTACACGTGTTAGTAAGGTAGGGACGAAGCATGTGGGGGGTCGGATTGGTCCACCGGTGAGAGGGTGGGATGATTTGATTGTTCGGCCTGTGAAGTGGGTGGGGGATTCTACTAGGGTTATTACTGACGAGTTGACTGGGGATGATGGCTGAGGGTCTCAGCGACCCCCCTTCTCTCCGATATTAACGGTGAGTGGGGTTCTGCCACAAAATAGTAGCCAAACGACAGCACGACAGCCTCATGTTGGGGCGGTGAGCGAACTGGCACTATCTTTTTGGAGGTTCGAGTCATGGGTATGTTCACGAAAGCTACTGAGAAGGCGAAAGTTTCGGTCAAGACCACCGCGAGCAAGAAGAACACGACGTGGGTCGTGGGCGATCCCGAGGGGGATAAGGTTGGTCGGGCCGTGCACGAGTTGGTGGACATTGACACGAAGGTCAAGGCT
>QNDV01000369.1 GCA_003646045.1 bacterium | reverse complement strand
TATTACCTGGTTCCGGTCGTAACCTTAGCCTTGGCCCTGCGCCTGCTTGGTCTTCATCGCTTTGAACTGCTCTGCCGTCAGCGGTGTGACCGGCAGTCCCGGCCGGGCGAACATGATTCCGTTGACGATCACCGTTTCATCACCCTCCAGGCCCTTGCTCACATGCACCGTGCCGTCACCCTGTGTCAGCCCGAGCCCCACGTAGCGCTGTTCCACGACGTTGTTCTCCCCCACCACGTAGACGTACTTGCCGCCCAGGTCGGTACCCAGGGCGGTCTCCGGAATGGTGACGGCCCCGCTGATCTCGGCACCGGGAATCTTGATCCGCACGTACAGACCAGGAAAGAAGTAGCCGCCCGTATTGTCCACGACCACGCGCATCTCGATGGTGCCCGTGCGCGGGTCCACGGTGTTGTCGATGTAATCGATCTCCCCTTCGTGGGGAAAACCCGTCTCATTGGCCAGGGAGACGAAGGCGGGCATATCGCTCGTGGACTCTGCCCTGTCCTGCCCCAGCGCCCGTTTATCCAGCAGGAACTTCAGCACCAGGTTCTCGGGTACGTTGAAATACACGAACGTGGGATGAATGCGGTTGATGGTGGTCAGTACCGTCGGCCCGCTCTGGCCCACCAGGTTGCCCACATCCACCAGGTTGCGGCTCGCCATACCGTTGATGGTCGCCCGTACGGTGCAGTAGCTGAGACTCAGTTCCGCATCCGCCAGGTCGGCCTCGGCTGCCAGGACCGCGGCGATGGCCATGTCACGGTCGGCCACGGCACGGTCCACATCCATCTCGCTCACCGCCCGGCTCTCGCTGGCACGTTCGACACGCGTGAGTTCAGTCTCGGTCCGGGCCAGATCAGCCTTGGCCGATTGCAGACCCGCAAAGGCTGCATCACGAGCCGCCTCGTATTTTCCCTTCTCGATGGTAAAGAGTACGTCTCCCTTTTCCACCCGCGAACTGATCTCGTAATCCACTGTTTCCAGCCTGCCCGCCACCCGGGCCACGACCTCGGCGGACTCCACGGCCCGCGTCGTGCCGGTGAAGATGCCGTAGTTCTGGATATCACGCAGCTCGGGCTGGGCCACGGTCACGGGCGGCGCCTGGGGTGCCGGTTGTTCCTTGTCGCCACAACCGGCGACCGCGACCAGGACGGTCAACAGCACCAGGGTCCGCAGGGATCGGTTTTTGTGCAGAATGTTCATCGATCGACCTCTTCTTCTTCCTCAGCCCCCGCGGGGGTCTGCGCAACGACGGGCGGATTCACCACGGGTACGGGATCTTCGAGGGTCCAACCGCCGCCCAGGGCGCGGTTCAGCAGGATGAGATTGCCCACCACCAGTCCACTGGAAATGGCAAAGTTGTCCTGCTGGTTGGTCAGGGAGCGCTGGGCGTCCAGATAGCTCTGGAAATCCGTCAGGCCCGACAGGTACTGGATGTGGACCAGCTCCACCGACTCCTGTGAAGCCACCACCGCGGTGTTCAGACGCTCGCGCCGTATCTCTTCCTGGCGCAAGGCCACCAGCGAGTTTTCCACCTCGGCCAGGGCATACAGTATCGTACGTCGGTAGGCGGCCAGGGACTGGTCTGTCTTGTACTCCTCGGCCTGGACCTGGCCGCGGATCTTGCCGCCGGCGAACAGGGGCCAGCGCATACCGGGTACCAGGGACCAGCCGAAGCTGTCGCTGTTGCCCAGGTCGCCGAACTCCGCTGCCTGCAGTACCAGGTTGCCACCCAGCGAGAAGCTCGGGTAGAGGTCAGCCGTGGCCACACCGACGCGGGCCGTCTGGGCCGCCAGTTGCCTCTCGCTGCGCCGCACGTCGGGACGCCGCCTGAGCAGTTCGGCCGGCAGGGTCAGCGCCAATTCCGTAGCGGGAGCGGGGATAATCCCGCTGTTCCATTCCAGACGCGCGTCCAGGGCGCCGGGCATCAGACCCACGAGAATGGCCAGGGTATTGCGGGCCTTCTCCAGCAGCGTCTCGAGCTCCGGCAGGAAAGCGAGGGTGTTGGCCAGATTGGAACGGGCCCGCGCCACGTCCAGGGCCGGGACCAGGCCGGCGTCGAGGCGCGCCTCGACCACCTCGAGAGTTTCGCGCTGGGACTCGGCATTGTCGTGGGCGTAGACCAGGCGCTCCTGGACGGTCCGCACCCGGATATACTCCGCTGCCACGTTGGCGTAGAGAGTGACCAGGACGTCCCGGTAGTCCTCCACCGAAGCGGACAGGTTGGCATCCGCCGCTTCCACAGACCGGCGCACGCGCCCGAAGACGTCTATCTCCCAGCTGGCGCCGAGGCCGAATTCCCAGCTGTTGTTGGGATTGGGTGCACCCAATTCAACCAGGGCGCCACCCGGCCCGCCGGTCGCATACTCGGTGCGGGTCCAGGTTCCGTCCAGGCCGAGTAGGGGCCAACGGTCTCCCCCGGCGATGCGGCGGTAGGCCGCGGCCTCACCGATGCGCCCCACGGCGGCTGCGAGGTCGGGACTGCCCAGTTCCGCCTGGACGATCAGGCTATCGAGCAGCGTGTCGCCGAAAGCCGACCACCAGGACACCAGGGGCGCACCAGTGGAATCGGCCAGGTCCTCGGCCGCGGCATTCTCCCAGGCGTCGGGTAGTTCATACTCGGGCTCCACGTAGTCCGGACCCACGGTGCAGCCTGCCGTCCACAGCAGGACGGCGCACCCGGCCATGGCCAGCAGTGGAGCGCAGCTTCTGATCATCATTTTTGATCGAGCCCCCTGTGACGGTAATTCGATCCACCGGCACTTCACCGGCAGCATGACCATTTTTAGGCAAATGGATAGGCAGGTCAACGGGGAACAGTGGGAACTACCTTGATTCGTCGTCCAGCCGCAGGCGCTGCCGGACCTGTTGCAACAACTGGCCGATCTCCAGGTTGGTCGGAGCCAGGGCAGCCGCTCGCGCCAGATCCGCTTCAGCCTCGACCAGACGATCCTCGTGCAGGTTCAACAGGCCTCGGTTGTACCACGCGGCAACCTGGGAATCGTCATTTTCCAGGGACCTGGCAAAGGCCTCCCGCGCCCCATCCAAATCACCGGTCATCACCAGGGCAAGTCCCAGATCGCTCCAGGCAGGTGCCAGTTTCGTGTCGAACCGCACCGCACGTCGCAGGTAGGGCAAGGCCCGGTCCTGCCGCTGCCTGGCCAGCCACGCGTGACCCATGCCGGCCTGCAGAAGGGCATCACTCTCTGCTGCCGTGCCCAGGAGTTCGGCGGCCTTGCGCAAATCCTCGATCCCCCGTCGGGGACGGTCCTGGGCCACGAAAACCAACCCGCGCGCCCGCAGCGCCCAATCCTTCTGCTCATCGCGGCGCAACAGGACACCGGTGGCATTGACCACGATGCCCCCCCAGGTGTTGCGGTCTACATCGTCCTCCGCAGTGTGGAACTGCTCAAGGGCATATTCAGTGTAGGCCGACAGGGAACCGGTGACGTAGTAGCGACCGAAGGCCAGCCAGACCGGCATTCGTCGTTCATTGGTGGACGGACCCAGGCGCCGCCATAGAACCCGTCCCAGGACCCGGGTCTTCTTGAGTGGCAAGGCCGCATGGGATTTGGCATACCAGCGCTCGGCCTCGGACCACTCCTGCAGATGCTCGGCCACCAGACCCATGTCACGCCAGCATTCAGCCGCCCGACTCGGGTCGGGACGCAAATCCCGCAGAAAATC
>QNDV01000368.1 GCA_003646045.1 bacterium | reverse complement strand
TTGGATAAGCTGGATGCGGGTTTCAGTTGCGAATCTTTGATACGTTGGCATTGTAGTCTCCTGTTAATGGCCCCGAGCTGGGCTGCCCAGCTCGGGGTTGTTGTGGTGTCGTTACCGAAAACTATCCCTAATAGGTAGGAACGGTGGGGGCTTGCTGAGAAACTTTCTGTACATCTGAGGGCTAAACTTTCTCACATCCCCTAGAGGGGCTCTTATCCAAAGTCTGGACCTCCCGGTTATATTCCGGTCACGCCCTGTATCCCTCTTCGCCTCTATCAGGAGGTCCAGCATTTCCCCTACAGAAACATTCGTGGCTACCGTAAGTAGAGCCCCTCTTATAAGTGGGGTGATGTCGTCCCACCCAAAGGGGACAACCACACTGCGGTCCTCTTTCTCAAGTTTTTTAATTAACTTTTTTAATCTCACATCTTTCCCCTGTTAAGGTTTTGTACACATCCAAACTTTCGGGCAGTTTGGGGTTGCGACCATTCCTGTCGGTGGGTTCGGGGTTGCCCCTGTTCCATTCACCACATAAGGAACGTCAATAGTCTCACTCAGCACGCTGGCGCCGGCCAGGTAGCTAATCGCCTGCACTTGAACCGCCCGGTAATAGACGCCTTCCTCCTGGGGGATGTCCGTAATATCAAAAATGGCAACAGTCCCGTCGTCTACAACCTCCCCGGCCTCATCACAAACCACCGGTGACACCACCAGGTTAGCGGGGGAAATAGTCATTCCATCCGGGACTGTCCCCGCGGGTTCTGTAACACTCGAGGCTCCCCAGTAGACGTGGTACTCCTTAAGGGAACAGGGAGTAAGCTGCTCCCCGCTAACTGTTTCTACCGGGGCGTCCCACGTCACCTCCATGCTTGGGAATTCCCCCGTACTCAGGTCAATAGCGAATGCCGGGAAGGCGAAGGGTAAAAGGGCTAGGGTTAATAGTTTGATCTTCATAATTACCTCTTTGGTTATTGTCTAACGGAGTTTGATACGCATGTTGAAATTTTGATTTATTAATGCCTCACGACAATCCTCTGCGACATCCTGCAGAGTTGCGTTTGAATCATACAGGCCAAGGACACAAGGGAGGTCGGAAAAACACCTGTCGGAACCCCCTCGTGCTGCGGTTACACTGTGAAACTCACTAACTCTGTAGTGGATGTACTGTGGCCCCCTGTTTTTAACTATACGAAGTACCGTGGTAGCGACAAGGGCTATCTCTTTCTCTTCTTTCTTGCTAGTTGCTCTCGCAGCCATGTTGTTCTCCTGAAAATTTTATGGGTGGTCTCTAACCCAATCCTCTGCCTGGGGGCGCAAGTAATCTTTTAGCGCCCTCCGAGCCTCCTGTAGCGCCTCTTCTACATCCTCCGGTCCAGAGGACATTATTATTCGCATGAAGTGGGGGGGGCTGGTGACCCTTACGTCTTCCCATAAGCAATCTTCCAGAGTGACCTCTGGGAAGTCCCGGTCATACCCCTTATTAAAGGGTGCGTTAATCAACTCTTCAAGACGTTCGTCTACTTTTTCGTTGAACCTCTCCTCCTCCCCCGGCATCCAGTCTCTCTCCCCTTTTGTTGTTGACTCGTTGGTGAGTTGGTCCTCGAGTGTGTACATAGTCCTGTGTGCTCCTATCATTGTGTGCTCCTATCATTGTGGGCTCCTTGTTGCTTCAAGCGCTTTGCGTTTGCCTATCCCGTGCGCTGGAAACCCGATCACGTAATCCCTGTCAGCTATCTGACACAGCCCGCAGTGCATGCAGTTAACCGCCTTTCCTGTAGAGTGTGGGCAGGGTACCACCTTATTATTGCCTGCGGTAAATTCAACTTTGCTCGCTCCCTCCTCCATTATAGTTACAACTGGGGACCCCTTCCCTATTAACCTATCAACTTCGTCATAGTTGTTGGCTGACAGGTTGATGGTGAACCCAGAGTCATTGGCCTTCTTGACTATCGGCAGGCTGGCCTCATCGGTGTAGTGGGTGTAGGTAAACCCGCGCTTCCTTTTGTTTGCGTTCACCAGTGAGGTCAGCTTCTCTTCGTCAATACTTACCCCATCCTCAGATGGTAAGTCGCCGGCCTGGTTGTGCCTCCATAACTGGAGCTTTGGTAGGCGCCTTACCCTGCTTACGAAGTCCCCCCATGGCACCCCTGAGTCTTTCACCTTCCTCCAGTGCCACAACCCTGGGCCGTACTCGGCGTAGCACCCTTGCCCCTTCAGGGGGCAGGACAAAGGGCATGACTTTTCCTCTGTGGTAGATACAGGCATTGGGCCTGTCTTTTTGTTGTGGCTAATCTCTGTTAGTCGGACTCTCATTTCCCTCTCCTTTAGGGTTGGTTTCCAGTAGTAACCATTCAATCCTTTCTGCCGTCTTTAGTGGGACTGGCTCTGCGTAGTTCCATACCTTATATGGAAAAATCCCGTAAGGGCTTGTGCCCCCCTCAAAGTACCGACTTATTTTTTGAAGCCCTACCTCCCCACCTTCGTCCCATACCCGACACCACGCTGGGGTTCCCGCTAAAACTTTGTCTACCCAGTTCCCCTTCACTTTCCATGTAGTGATAGTGTCGAAAGATATTAGTTTTGCCCCTCTGTCCCCGGGAACGCAGAGATCAATGCAGCGGAACGGGTCTGGAGCACAGTCGGCAATAAACATATAGGCGATACCCTCTACAGGCCTGTCGTAAAAAACCTCTCCCTTCATCATCCGTCGCAGCGCCTCCTCAACCCCCTCGCTTGTGTTTGTCAACCCAGCGTCAACAAAGTCTGTGTCACTCATTGCCCTGGTCACCCACTTAGACAAAAAAATGTACTCCTCTTCATACCCGTTGCACAAGGTGAGATAAAGCCCCCCATAGTCGTGTTGGATCGTCTTTACCCGGTGTACCCCTGTCTCATACTTATCCATTTCTGGTTCATATCCTACCCGCTCCTTTTTGGCCTCTTCCTTGTCCATAAAATTGACTGTGACTTTGTCCCCGACAGACAGTAGCTGTCCTTTTGAGTCCATCATTGTATCTCTCCTGTAGTTTACGTTTAGTTACTTAGATCAAGCTTAAGCTTGGTCTGTGGGACCGGCTTGGTGGCGATTACTTTCCACCATGCCACCAGAGTGGACTCTAAAAGAGGCCGTAGAGCGTCTTCTTCAGTAAGGTGGAAAGCCCGGGCCTCGCAGTCCAGTGCCACCCCGTGCTCATTCCCCCACCAGCTAGGGTTTCCTTCTGCAAACTTCCGCAAAAACTCCATAGTGGGGGTCGGGGCCTTATTCTCAATTTCTGCAAGAGACCCTGAGTGGAGGAACAAAGTCAACCGGCCTAGTTGGTTAAAATAACTGTATTTTCGAGATGATTCCCCTAGTGTTTTATGGTCAGGTTGGGCCAGCCAATCCAGTGCCCGACAAGCCAGCCACCCATGGCACCCACATCGCTGCCCTGCCACCCCCCGCTTGGCCTGCCGCATGTCTACTTCTTCAGTCTTGTCGTAGACTTTCTCCAAAGCAAAAACGAACCGCTTAATGTGCCGTCGTTTGGGGAGGAACCCGTTTTCATGTATGTCCTTTAACCCTTTCTCCGTCGTATCCATATCCTTACTCCTATTAGTTCGTTAGATAGCTCTGATATCCCCTTCATCAAACAGAGTGTCTGGCGCCCACTCCGCCAGTTGGTTTACCATTTGAGTCTCCTCCAGTACAGGC
>QNDV01000367.1 GCA_003646045.1 bacterium | reverse complement strand
GTTCGCGATCCTGGTGCTGGCGGCCTTTGGCCGCCTGATGGGGCGCCGCGTGCCCACCATCTTCCGCCGCTCGGTCTCGCTGGATTCACAGCAGCGGGCCGTCACGGTGGTTCTGCTGGGCCTGGGCGTGCTGGGTTTACTGTTCACGTTGCTGATGTTCATCGAGGCGAGGCCCGTGCCATTCATAGAATCCCACGGCCTGTTCGTGGCGAGCCTGTTTGAGGCGGTCTCGGCTTTCGCCACCGTGGGCCTGACTCTCGGCGCCACGGCCGAATTGCACACCGGAGGCAAGTTCGTGATCATGCTCCTGATGTTCGTGGGGAGGGTGGGACTGCTGACCCTGGCGTTCTCCCTGTCCCGCGGGCTCCGGGCCGACCGACTGGTCTACCCGGACGAGGACGTCATGGTCGGATAGGAAGGAATCATGAAGAAATTCGGAATCATCGGTCTGGGCAAGTTCGGCGCCACTGCCGCTCGTGAGCTGGCGGGTCTGGGCTGCAAGGTCACAGTGGTGGACCGCAACGAGAACCGGGCCCGCCAACTGGCCGACGAGGTGGATACCGCCCTGGTGGCCGACGCGCGTCACAAGGAACAGCTCGAAAACATGGACGTCGCCGGGTTCGACACCTGGCTGGTGGCCATCGGGCGCGATCCCCATGCCTCGATCCTGGTTACCCTGCACCTGAAGGAGCTGGGCGCCACCTCCATCGTGGCCAAGGCCAACTCCAGGGATCACGCGCGCATCCTGGAGAAGGTGGGAGCCACCCAGGTCGTGATTCCCGAAGAGCAGATGGCCGTGCGCATGGCTCATTCCCTGGCCCGCTCCGATCTGGTGGACTTCCTGCCACTGACCGGGGACTATCTTATTTCCGAGGTCAAGCCGGCTGCGCAGTTCGTGGGCAAGCGGTTGCTGGACATTGACCTGAGGGATGAGCGAGAAGTCCAGATCGTGGCCATCCGGCATGGCGAGGGCGGGCTGACACCGGCACCGAGCGCGGGGCACGTGGTGGCCGAGGACGAGGTGTGGATCGTGCTGGGGCGCGAAGGGGATATTGAGGAATTGCGGAGATTGTAATTCGAATCCGGAGCCGGACTACCGATGCAGCGAGACCGTATCCCGGGCTTCTTGACCGTTGCGGAAGTTTAAATGATAATGGCGCGGTTCATCGCGGGTCCGGCATTTTCGTGTCCGGATGCCTGATATAGGTGACACAGGGCCAGGGAGGGCCCGGGCATGAACTTGAAAAATTCCCATCCGCGCCTGGGTGTCCATCCAGTGGTGTATCTGTTTGCATTCATCGTGTTGACCGGGGCGATGTCAGCGTTCGCCCCCGGGGGCGTTTGCGCCCAGGAGCTGACGCCGGAAATGCTCAGGGCCGCGTCGCAGCAGACGGGGTTGAGTGAGGCGGAGTTGCGGCAGAGGTACGCCCAGCAGGGTGGCACGGCGGCCGCCGATACGGTTGCCAAAGCCGAGGAGCCGGGCCGTACCGAACTGGCGGATATCGATGACAGCCGTCCTTGGCGCGATACCAATGTCCAGGTGCAACTGCCGATGGATCCCGCGCAGGATGACTCGACAGGTCTGGACGATCTGGAAGATGACTTCGCCGCCGAGGAGGGGTTCTTTGGGGAAGAGTTCTTCGCCCTGGATGCGGGCATGTTCACACCCCCATCATTCGGACCGGTGCCGGGCGACTACCGCCTGGGTGTGGGCGACGAGATCATCATCAACGTCTGGGGCGGGGTGGACCTGCAACTGACCCGCGTGGTGGATCGGGACGGCGCGGTGCTCCTGCCGCAGGTGGGCAAGATCGTCTGCGTAGGGCGGACCCTGGCCGAAGTAGACGACGCGGTGCGCGAGCGTCTGGCCATTACCCACGCCAGTATCGGCCTCGACGACAGGGACCCTCGTGAGGGTGCGGACACCTTCGTGGAGGTTACCCTGGGCCATCTGCGGGGCATTCGGGTCTTCGTGGTGGGTGAGGCCATGAGGCCCGGATCCTACGAACTGAGCTCGGTGTCCACCGTGCTGACGGCCCTCTACATGGCGGGCGGCCCCTCAACCACGGGCTCTTTCCGGTCGATCAACCTGGTGCGCGGCAATGAGGTTGTCGCCACCCTGGATATCTACCAATACCTGACCGGCGGCAGCCGCCAGGGCGATGCCCGGTTGCGTGAAGGCGATACCGTTTTCATCAACAATCGGGGTCCGGCGGTGCACATCAGCGGCGGCGTGCGCCGTCCCATGCACTACGAGATGCTGGCGGGGGAGACCATGGCCGATCTGGTCGGTTACGCCGGGGGTTTTCTGCCCACCGCCGCTCCCGAAGTCATCCACGTGAACCGCATCTTGCCCGTGGGCGCCCGTCAGTCCGGCCAGCCCGACCACATCCTGCTCGATGTCCCCTTTGATCCGTCCACCGGGTTGACCGTGGACGGTCAGCCCATGAACCTGCTGGATGGCGACGTGATCCTGGTGGATGACATCGGTGACCGTCTGGAGGGTTGGGTGGAAATCGTCGGCAGTGTGAAGCGCCCCGGACGCTACCAGTTCACCGACGGGATGACCTCGCTGGATCTGGTCACTGCCGCCGGCGGTTTGTGGCCCGACGCCCTGACCGAGCGGGCGGTCATCGACCGCACCAGTCCGGACGGGGCCTATTCATCCTTGTCGGTGCCCCTGGCAGACACTGAGGCAGGCGTTCCGCTCCAGTCCCAGGATGTGCTGGAAGTTTTCTCCCGCTGGGAAATCCAGACCCGACCGCAGGTCCATATCACCGGCGAGGTCTTCACTGGCATGACCCTGGATTATCGGGAAGGCATGACCCTGAGGGATCTCGTGCTCAAGGCCGGTGGACTCAAGGCCAGTGCCGACCTGTTGCGGGCCGAGATCTCCCGCACGCGCCTGGACGCCGTTACCAGCCAGGACCGGAATGTGCGCCCGACCCAGACCGTAGAAATCATCGCCGTTCCCCTGGGTGACGATTTCCTGACCCGGGACGAGAGTTTGCTCCTGGCACCCTACGACCGGGTAGCCATCCGCCGTCTGCCCTGGTGGGAGATGCAGCACACCATCACCATCACCGGCGAGGTGTTCTATCCCGGCGTGTTCAGCCTGGAGCGCAGGGATGAGACCCTGTCCTCCCTCGTGCGACGGGCCGGGGGACTGCGACCGGACGCCTATCCGATCGGCGCCCGCGTCATTCGCACGCAGGACAACGTAGGTAACATCGCCATCGACCTGGCCAAGGCCCTGGACGAGCCTGGCTCCCAATACGACGTCGTCCTGCAGGACGGAGACACACTGCTGATTCCCGACCGCATGTTCACCGTGAAGGTGGTGGGCGAGGTGGGCTTCCCCACCAGCCTGGTCTGGGAAGATGGCCTGAAGATCGACGACTACGTGAACCGGGCCGGCGGTTACCTGGAGAAGTCCGACAAGGGCAAGAGCCGGGTGGTATATCCCAACGGCATGAGCCTGCCCAACAAGGGCGGGTCAAAGGTGGTGGCCGGGTCCACCATCATCGTGCCCATCGAACCGCCGCCGACAGGGAAGACTACTACGGAGACGATTCGGGATATTACGGGAATCGTGGCTTCGTTGGCCATGGTGTGGCTGGTTATTGATACCGCGGCGCGATGATGCCGGGGGATTGTGGAGAGGGTATGGAGCGGAACGCCCAGACGGACTCGAGTCCTG
>QNDV01000366.1 GCA_003646045.1 bacterium | reverse complement strand
TTGGCCCGCGAAATAGTCTTCCGCTCGCCCCAGGTCTGCCAGCTGGAACACAAGGGCGGCTTCATGATCGAGCGTATCTTCGCCGCCCTGGTGGATAACTATCTGGAAGGCGGTCGGCCGCCCCTGATCCTGCTGTCGGGGACTTTCGAGCGGGAAATGGAACAGGCCGGCGACGACACCGCCCGCCGCGCCCGGGTCATCTGCGACTACCTCGCCGGCATGACCGACGGTTTCGCCAGTCGCATCTATAAGCGGCTCTTCGACCCCGATTACGGCTCCATCGTCGATCTCGTGTAGGCATGATGCGACGATTGCTCAGCTTGATGATCCTGCTGGCGGCAACCACCGCCCAGGCCGGCAAGACCGACCAGACCTTCGGTCCGTCCGGCTGGTCCGATACCCTGCCCGGCCACGAAGGCACGTACTACTTCTTCCGCGGACTGGACTACGGCAGCCAGCACCTGATCCATCCCCTGCGCCTGATAATCAACGGTGGCTATGGTATCCTGGCCGTGGACAATCGGGACAACCGGCCGGGCAAGGTGGCCTACGCCACGGGCATGGTGAATGTCTCGGAGAACCTAATCAACCCCTTCTGGGCCATCACCAAGGTGGGGTTCTGGGACTTTCTGTCGACCCAGGTAATTCCCATCAGCATCAACTCGGGGCGGGCCCAGTACTGGCCCAACTATATGAACCACCTGCTGGGTGGCGGCATGAGCTACCGCATGATGGAGGAGTACTACCGCTACCACGGCTGGCACAACCCCAAGGGCGCGGCCCTGAGCACCCTCTTCGTTTATCATTTTCTGAACGAGGTGGTGGAGAACAACGACTATCGTGGTCCCTCCGACGATCCGGTGGCTGACTTCTGGATCTTCAATCCCGCGGGCATTCTCCTGTTCAGCAACGATACGGCGGCGCGATTCTTCAGCGAAACCCTGCACATGACCGACTGGTCCTACCAGCCCATGATGTTGCCGATCAACGGGGAGCTGTTCAACCAGGGCCAGAACTATGCCGTGAAATACCACCTCAACAACGCAGGCAGCGCCAGTCTGTTCTACCACTGGGGCGGCCACGCCGAGTTGGGCATGTCCTTCACCGACAGCCAGGGCCGTTGCGTCAGCTGGGGCCTGGGTCTGGTGGCCAAGAACCTGGTGGATATCGACACGATTTCAAAGACCCTGGACCTGGCCGCCAGCGCGGGAGTTTTCTATGACAGGCATAATTCCCTGCTGGCCTCCCTGCTGTTCGCCCGCACCAAGGACTTCAAGTGGCGACTGAACCTGTATCCGGGGCTGGTGGAACTGGGGCCCTTCAAGCCGGGCTTCCTGGTGGCGGTAAACAGGGACGATGACATTACGCTGGGCCTGACCTTCGGTAGCCTGCAGCACCTGCCCTTCGGTCTCGGTGGACGTCCGCAGCATTGATCGATCCGGCTACTCAACGCATATGTGAAGCCATGTTGACGTCGATGACGCCACCGGTCAGGGCGTCGGCCCGGCCCGATACGGCCAGCAGCACGACCTCCGCCACTTCCGCGGCGGTGGCCGTGCGACCATGGGGGCTCTGGTCGCGGATATCCTGGCCCGCGGGTCCGTCCAGGTACCTGCGGGTCATGTCCGTCGCCACCCAGCCCGGCGCCACAGCCACCAGGTGGATGCCGCGGGACGCCAGGGCCCCGGCCAGGGATTGGGTCAGGCTGTTCAGACCGGCCTTGGCGGCGCCGTAGGCCGGCGCCGCTGGTTCACCCCGGTAGGCGCCACGGCTGGTGATGTTCACAACGTGACCACCGCCAGCAGCCGTCAGGTGGGGTACGGCACCGCGAATCACCTGTGCCGGCCCCGTGAGATTCACTGCCAGGGTGCGGTCCCAGACTTGGCGCCAGGCGTGGTCGTCGATACCGGCGATGTCATGCGGTTCGTAGATACCGGCATTGTTTACCACGATATCCAGTCCACCCAATTCATCTGCCGCCCGGGCGGGAAGCATGGTGGCCGCCTCGGGATCACCCAGGTCAGCCGCCAGCAGGGCGTGACCCTGGCCGGCGAGTTCAGCGAGGGTGGTTTCCGCCGCATCGCGTCCGGTGATGTAATGCAGGGCAACGCGGGCACCGGCCCGGGCCAGCGCTACGGCAACGGCCCGGCCTATGCCGCGTCCGCCGCCGGTCACCAGGGCCCGTCGGCCCCTGAGAGGAATGTCTTCAATCAATATTGTCGCTCCCGGACTATTTCAAGAGGGCCATCTTGCCCACCTGGACCTCGTGGCCCTGGCGCACTTCGTAGAAATATACACCACTGGCAACCCGGCTGCCCCGCTCGTCGCGACCATTCCACTCGATACTGTCCATACCGGCCTCGACGCTGCCATCGATCAGCGTGCGCACCAGTTCACCCCTGACGTTGTAGACCTTCAGTGACATCTCGCCGTCCCGCGGCGCCGTGTACCTGATGGTGGTCGAGGGGTTGAACGGGTTGGGGTAGGCATGGGCAGCGAGTTCCAGGTCCGGCAGGGCGGTGCCGGACGGCCAACCGGGGATGGAAACGAAGAACCGACTCAGTACATCACGCAGCAATCGCACCCTGCCGGCTGTCTGAGCGTTGGCCTTGCCGCCATCGTCAGGGTCGGTACGAACGAACATGAAGTCATAGGGTAGTGAAATCACCTCGGACGTTCCGGCGGTGCCTACATTCGAGGCCATGGTGCAAGCACTGTAGGGGTATCCGCCATCCACGCCGAGTGGGTCAGCGAAAACCGCGAGGCGTTCGGCCCCGGGCGCCGTAGTCACGGCGTCGAAGGCGTTGAAGTAGTCGCAGCCGCCATAGGCGACCCAACTCGCGACAGACATGAATACCGGATTGGAATCGGTGACCAGGACCCGCGGCGCGAACTGGCCGGCGATAAGATCGCGCAGGATAGACGACTCCTGAACCAGCCCCATCAGATCGTACAGGAATGCGTAGGTGTCCGGACCGCTACCGTCCAGATCAGTTGCCAGGTTGTCACCGGTCATGAAGGCATGCTTGTCACCACTGTTCAGCCAGGTGGTCAGAACCTGTACATCCGGTCCGGAGTCGTAGCCGTAGTCACCGTTGGACACGGTACTGAAGCCCAGATTGCCCGCGGTGTACAATAGCCCACTGTATCCCGCCAACTGGGCGTCGGTCGCCCGGCCGCCCAGTCCATTGCCTACGCCTGAAGTGGGGCCATTGGTGTAGTAGTGATCGTAGTCCCTGCCGGGTTCCAAACCCAACTGCCTGAAGGTCGTGAACCACTCGTCCATGCCGCCGCGATTGCCGTTGTCGTTCCAGAAGAGAATCGGTGCCTGGCTGCCGTCAAGACTCATGATGGTCGGCAGGCAATTCACGACATAGGAAGGATTGTAGTTCAAGGCATCGTCGAAGTCCGCGAAGCCCGTGGTGTCGGCGGGCAGTATGGCTGCCTCCTGGCCACCACCTATGGTATCCCGCTCGGTGCCTTCGAAGTAGTAGTGCACCACGTCACCAGGATACAACCAACCGGTATCCGGCAGGTCCGCGAAGAAGCGGTCCGGAACCACATTGCCTCCGGCGGTGGTGGCCAGGTGGCAATCAGCACGCCCGCTGTAGGGTGTCGGATCGGTGCGATAGGGATCGAACAGCGGATTGGTGCGTACCCGGTAGACGATCTGTGGCCGTCCCTCCAGGACCCCGCCCGGCCC
>QNDV01000365.1 GCA_003646045.1 bacterium | reverse complement strand
GGCGGGCAACGTGCAGGCCGTGGTGTCGGCGGGTTCCACCGGGGCCATGGTCGCGGCCAGCCTCATAATCCTGGGCAGGTTGTCCGGGGTCGATCGCCCGGCTATCGCCACCATTATCCCCACGTCTTCCCGCGAGGTCCTGATGCTGGACGCCGGGGCCAACGTGCAATGCACTCCTGAACAGCTGGTTTGTTTTGCCCACATGGGGGTGGTTTTCGCCCGCGAGGTCATGGGGAACGCGGACCCGTCGGTGGGACTGATCAATATCGGCTCGGAGGCCAAGAAAGGCTCGGAATTGACGGTGGCCGCCCACGCCCTGCTCGCACAGGCCGACCTGTCCTTCCACGGCAACGTGGAGGGCAATGAGATCATGCGTGGGGTGAGCGACGTACTTGTGACCGACGGCTTCACCGGCAATACCGTGCTGAAGATGGTGGAGGGTGTGGGCCATTTTCTGGGCGGCGTTGCCCGTCGTCCGGATCTGGATTCGGACCAGCAGAAAGCGTTCGGGACGGTCCTCGGCTACATGCAGAGCACGTTTACCTACGAGATCTACGGTGGAGCCATGCTGCTGGGCGTTAACGGTATCAGTATCATCGCCCACGGTCGCAGCAGCGCTTTCGCCATGGGCAACGCGGTACGGGTGGCCTGGGAGCAGGTCCACGCCGACCTGCCGGCCAGGACGGCTGCGGCGCTTTCCTGATCGCCGCGATGCGGGCTCCATGGAGGAAGACGGATATGCGCAAGATACCCATGATTTTTCCGGGCCAGGCCTCGCAAACAGTGGGCATGGCGGCCGACCTCATGGCTAGCCAGGGTCCGGCAGGGGCATTCCTGTCCGCGATCGACGACACCCTCGGCTACGGCTTGGCGGCCATCATGCGGGAGGGCCCGGCCGAGGTCCTGACCGAAACCCGCAACGCCCAGCCGGCGATCCTGGCCCATTCGGTGGCGGTGACCCTGGCTCTGGGAGAGCGGGGAATTATTCCGTCGTTGGTGGCGGGCCACTCGCTGGGTGAATTCTCGGCTGCAGTGGCCTGCGGCGCGCTGTGCCCCGAGGATGCCTTGCGCACTGTGCGCCGACGCGGCGAACTGATGTTTGCCGCGGGTGACGAAGTACCCGGTACCATGGCCGCGGTCATGGGTCTGCCCGGCGACCAGGTGGCGGAGGTCTGTGCCGGTGTCGATGGAGTGGTCGTCCTGGCAAACCACAATTCAGAAGCCCAGGTTGCTATTTCCGGTGAGGTGCCAGCGGTGGCAGCGGCCGGCGCAGCGCTCAAGGAGGCAGGGGCCAGACGCGTCATTCCCCTTAACGTGAGCGGAGCTTTCCATTCGCCGCTGCTGGCAGGCGCGGCCCGGGAATTCGGCGAATTCCTGGCAGGGCTCGCCGTGAAGGATCCGGCAGTGCCGCTGGTGGCAAATGTCACCGCAAGGCCTGCAACCACGGCCACCGACCTGCGAGATGGCTTTGCCCGCCAACTGACTTCGCCTGTGCTGTGGCACGACACCATGGAGCAGATCGCCGGTGCCGACGCGCCGAGGGTAGTCCTGGAGGTCGGTCCCGGGCGGGTCCTGTCCAATCTTGCCAGGCGGGCCTACGGGAACGTAACCTTCCTGCCCGTGGGCACGGTGGACGATCTGGAGGGTATCGAGGCCGCGCTGAAGGAATTGGACTCTTGACGGGGCCCGTAACCGTCCCGACCGAAAGGCAGGCTTCATGAGCAACGGAACCGTTATTGTCACCGGCGCGAGCCGGGGTATCGGCCGGGGTATCGCCATGGAACTGGCGGCTGCCGGGTACGATCTGGCCCTGGTGGCCCGCAGTGCCGAGCCCCTCGAGGAACTGGCTGCGCAGTTGGGTGGCCAAAACAAGGTCCTGGCCTGCCCCGGTGATATCGGGGATTTCGATCAGGTCATGGGTATCGTGGCGCGGGTCCAGGAGGAAATGGGCGCGATCCACGGGCTGGTAAACAACGCCGGCATCACCCGGGACGGCTTGATCATGCGCATGAGCCCGGAGAATTGGCGGGCCCCCATCGACGTGAATCTGGGGGGGACCTTCTCCTTTACAAGGGCGGTTACCCCTCTTATGATGCGGCAGCGTTCGGGGCGAATCGTCAATATCACTTCGGTGATCGGTATCACCGGCAATGCGGGGCAGGCCAATTATGCCGCCTCCAAAGCCGGCATTATAGCCCTGACAAAATCCGTCGCCAAGGAACTCGGCGGCCGCGGTGTCACATGCAACGCGGTGGCGCCGGGGTTCATTTCGACGGATATGACCGCGGACCTGCCTGAGAAGGTGCGCACGGAAATGCTGGGCCGGATCCCCCTGAAACGCTTCGGCGAAGTGGAGGATGTGGCCAGGGTAGTGAAGTTTCTCTTGTCATCCGACGCCGCTTACCTCACGGGACAAACGCTCGTGGTGGACGGCGGCATGATTGCCTAGGCGGAAGATTAACGTCTTCAGGAGGAAAACGAGACATGGCCTCGATTCAGGAGCAGGTGTACGAGATCATCCAGCGCAAGCTGTCGGTCAACCCGGAGCAGATCACGCCGGAGGCCTCGTTCACCGAAGACCTCGGTGCTGATTCCCTCGATACCGTGGAACTGGTGATGGATCTGGAAGAGGAGTTCAACATCACGATCCCCGAAGAGGACCAGGAGAAGCTGCGGACCGTCCAGGACGCTATCGACTATCTCGATCAACACCTGGACTAGAATGGGTAGTTTCGGTTGCGCATCACGGCGCGTCCGGTTCTGCATTATCTGCCCGGTTCCATCCCTGACGGGGTGGGACCGGGTACGAGTATCACAGACGGAGGTGTGACTTGGATACCCGCAGAGTAGTTGTCACGGGTATGGGCCTGGTCACAGCGGTCGGCCTCGACCGCGAGACCAGTTGGGCCTCGCTGCAGGCAGGCACAGGTGGCATCGGCCCCATCGAAAATCTGGACACGGAGGGCTTCAAGACCACGTTCGCGGCAGAACTCAAGGGTTTTGACGCGACCGTGGTCATGGATCCCAAGGACGCCCGCAAAGCCGACCGCTTTGCCCAGATCGCCGTGGTAGCCGCGGCGGAGGCCATGGCACAGGCCGGCAATCCCGTACCGGCGGATCCCTTCCGGGCAGGTGTAATCATCGGTTCGGGGATCGGCGGCATGCTCACCTTCGAGCAGCAGCATTTGAAGTTCATCAAGCGCGGACCCCGTGGCGTTTCGCCCATGTTCATCCCCATGATGATCGGGGACATGGCCGCGGGACTGGTGTCCATCCGCTACGGCTACCGGGGTGCGAACTTCTGCACCGTCAGCGCCTGCGCTTCGGGTGGCCACGCCATCGGCACCGCGTACGACCAGATCAAACTGGGCCACGCCGACATCATGATTACCGGTGGCTCGGAAGCCGCGGTGTGCAACATGGCCCTCGGCGGCTTCGGCAACATGAAGGCCCTGTCCACTCGCAATGACGACCCGGCCACGGCCAGCAGACCATTCGACGCCGAGCGCGATGGCTTCGTGCTGGGCGAAGGTGGCGGCATACTGGTCCTGGAGGCGGAAGAGCATGCTGTAGCGCGGGGCGCGACCATCCTGGGCGAGGTCTGCGGTTACGGCATGACCGGTGACGCCTATCATATGACCCAGCCGGACAACGAGGGCATCGGCGCCATCGGCTCCATGCAGCAGGCACTGCGTACCGCGGGGATCTCGGCC
>QNDV01000364.1 GCA_003646045.1 bacterium | reverse complement strand
TGCTGGGCATCTTCCAAAGCGGCCAGGGAACGACGAAGGGAAGCATGAACATGAGCTGGAGATTTGTCTGAAACGAAGGCGATTGCCGGCATGTTGGTTCTCCTGATCCGGGTACCTGGGAGGTGCGAACAATATACGAAAGTATGGCCAAATCCGCAAGCCCTGAAACTCCATAAAACCATAATAAACCAACAATATACGCCGCATCATGGCCCAAGTCTTGCTCTCCGCTTATCACCCCCAAACCAAGCCCCACCCACAACTCCCAGACCCTGCCCCCATCAAAAACAATCAACCACACCGCTCTCCCGGCCGAATCCAAACCCTAAGGAGGAGTCATGCCCCGCGAATTCTGTGAGCACCTGGGCGATTACAGCCACAACTGGATCCGCGCCGAAGCGGCCTACAAGGCCATGGGTGCGGCGGCGGGGAAGTTGATCGCCGAGGGGCCAACAGACGATTGTCTGGACCTGATGGAGGTGACATTGCGGGATTGGCAATTCGAAGTGAAGCATATGCGGGAGCGATTTGTCGTGCTGGTGAAGTGTGGTGTCATCGAGTTGCCGTCGCAGGGCGGCGATGAAGAGGACACTGCGGACACCGAAGCCTGCTGTGCGGCCTGCGGGTTCGAAGTACCTCGTCTTACGTGGCCGGACTGGAAGTCCTGCGATACCGGCAGCCCCGCCTTCCGGGGTACCGAACTGAACCGGAACACCGTGACGGCGCCCGCCTAGTCCTTCTGCTCAACCGACTGCTTCCTCGCCTCTCCGCCGGAGAGGAGTGACCAGCCCATGAACGCTCCCATCAGCGTCATCAGGACCGGGTTGCCGGTGATGCTTCAGCCGCCGCCGCTGCAGGACACGAAGTAGTACGCTCCGTAGCCGGCGGCGGCGCCGAGCAGTGGTCCGCCGACGCGGCGGGCCGTAAGAGGAATTCTCATGGTGCGGATCCTTTCGGTGACCAGTGTGATTAGCCACCACCATCGGTCCTGGCGGGCGGTTCCGCAATGGACGACTGGTCCGTTGCGCGGCTCGGCGGTACCATGAACAGGTCACCACCCGAAGGAGTCGCCGTGCGCCTCGTCCTGATCGCCTGCCTCCTGCTCAACTGTTTCCTTGCCGGTTGCACGGATACGCCTGACGCCCTGGAACGGGCCCTGGCCTATAACGCCCCCGGTGCACCCGGACCCTGGCCCGCCGCGGATCTGGACACCCCGGCGCGCGTGGGCTGGTGGGCACGCCAGTTCCTGGCGGCCGACACCGCGGTGTACTGCTTCGGTCCCGCCGATGGTGGCTATGTGTCGGAAGGCCGGCTCGTGCTGGACGAACGCCACGATTGCATCAGCCTGCTCTACCGCACCACCGAACTGGCTCACGCTGCCGACCCTGCCGACGCTGTGGCCCGGGCTCTGGCCACCCGCTTCGCCGGCGCTGACCCGGATAGCGTAGTGGACGCGACCGGACGCGTGGACTACGACCACCCGGCCCACCTGGACTTCAGCATCGACATGATCCGCAGCGGCCATTGGGGACGTGATGTCACCGGCTCCCTGAGCGGAGCCGTACCCGATTCCGTGGGCACGCCGCGCTATCGGGCGGGAACGGTGACCGTGGTGCCGCGGGACAAGCTCGTGCCGGGCGAGTTGCGCGAGGGAGATGTCGTCTGGCTGGTGCTGGACGTGGCCAACACCGGCGCCCGTGAACTACGCGATACGTACGGCCTGATGGTCGGCCACGTCGGACTGGTGATCGAGCAGGACCGTGAGCCCTGGCTGGTGCACGCGGCCAGCAGTGGCCTGGAGGGACGGTACGAGGGTGGGCACATCGTCGCGGTACCGGTGGTGGAATACCTTCAGCGCGTCGAGCGGTACGGAGCGGTGGTGATCACCAGGTTCGCCGGAAACTAGATTCCCATACGGAAAGCGGGAGCCCCAGGGAGCCCCAGCCCTCAATCCAGCCAACCCGGTTGATCAGGGTTCCTGCCCATCCACTGCGACCTCGACCACGGACTGTACCGTATCCCCATTGGCCCAGGCCGTGGCGGTGATGGTCACGCCGATGGAATCGGCCGTCGCCGGGGTGAGCCAGCTGGCTGTCCAGTTGGTGGTGCCGGTGGCCAGCAGATGGGTGGCGCCGGCGTCCACCGTTACCGAATCCACCACGCCGCCAAAGTCAGGGCGGGCCGTACCCAGGATATCCACCGTCGTTTCGGGGTCGAAGACCGAGCCGGCCAGCGGCCGCACGATGGAGACGGCCAACTGGGTGACCGTGACCTGTACCGAAGTGGTGGCCGAATCGGTGTCCGTGTAGGCCCGGGCCCGCAGCACCACCTCGGTGTCGTGTCGGAAGCGCGGGATGTCCCAGTCGTAGGACCAGTTTTCGTCGGCGCCCAGATCGCGGAAACCGGCACCGTCGCCCAGGTCCAGCGCCACGTTGGTCAAGGGATGGGCCGTGGTGTCGGCGCTGCCGGTGGCCGAGCCCAGGATGCGCAGGGTGGTGCCGCCGGGCAGCAGCGAGCCCTCGTCCGGAGCCAGGATCACCACGCTCACCGGTTGGTGGATGTAGTCCGCGTAGTCGGTCAGCACCGCCGAATCCACCCAGTCGTTGCGGTACTGGGCATAGATCACGTGGCGCCCCGGCGTGGGGTCGATGGGGATGGTGGTGCTGTCGGCGTAGGGGATCCAGGCGGCGTCCGCGAACTCGACGCTGTTGCTGAAGCGCATCTGCGTGGCCACCGCGAAGCAGCGAACCGGCACGAACGGTGTCTCGACGATGTGGCTGGCCGAACGCACATCGAAGGTCACTGTCCCCAGGCGATCCGGGGTGACCATCACCGATACGTCCGAGTCGAAACCGAAGTCGCCACCGAAGCGGCCCCATACGATCTGGCGGGTCATCTGGTCGTCAAGGCGGTAGGGATGGATGGAGTCCGGCGCCACCGGCGTCATGCCGTCGAGGTCTTCCTTCTTGGCGGCGAATCTCATGTCCAAGACACCTTCGGTGGGAATGCGCAGCATGATGTCGCGCGTGGCCACCGTGCCGGTACCGCTGAGATCACGCACCCCAAGCTCGGGGGCGAAGCTCACCGAGAAGTTCTGCTGGTTGCGTACCGACACGAAGCCGCCGCCGAAGGAGACCATGAAGAAGTGCAGCAGGTCGCCGTCGTCCCGCAGACCCCAGTCGTAGGTGGCGTGGAGGGTGTCGCCCGGCGCCGCGGCCAAGAAGATGTCCGGGTCAGTCATTTCGGTATTGTCGGCGATGAGGATGCTGTCGCCCCGTCCCACCACGATCTTCAGGTCCATGTAGCGGCTGGCGCGACCAAAGTCGTCCGGCACGGGCTTGGCCCAGGGTGGAACCGCCACGCCGGCGGCTTTGGCGTAGCTGCTGAGGGTGAAACCGCCGCTGGAATTGATGGCCTGAACCTTGAAGTACTGGGTCTCGTTGGGAGTCAGCACCGAATCCGGTACATCGTAGCTGGTGGTTCCCGCAGGCAGATCCACGACCAGGTCGACATAGCCCACGTCCGGATCGGCGGACCACTCGATGCCGTACTTGGCAATGTCGTAGCCCGTCAGGTGGGTCCAGCTCACCTTCAGGACGCCGTCCTCGAATTCGGCCTGGGCGTCCAGGGCGTCGCCATCCGTCGGGCTAGCCGGGTCGAAGGGGTTGTTGAAGGTGGGCTCGGGGGGGTTGTCCTGGCAGCCGACCAGCAGTGATAGC
>QNDV01000363.1 GCA_003646045.1 bacterium | reverse complement strand
GCCCGCTGGCAGAGCATGGAGCCGTGATCGGTGGTGAGGATGACGGTGCAGTCGCGACTGGCCAGCTTCTTGAGCACCTCGAAGAGGTTGGAGTGTTCGAACCAGGAACGCATCAGGGTGCGGAAAGCCGCCTCGTCCGGCGCCAGTTCCTTGAGTATGCGGCTCTGGCTGCGGCCGTGGGCCATGATATCCAGGAAGTTGTAGACCGCCGCCACCAGACGCGTGTCCCCCAGACTGCCCACGTTGCGATGCAGCGGGTCGGCGTCCCGGGCGTCCGAGACCTTGTAATAACGCATGCTGCCCTTGGCCGCGCTGTCGATCCGCTTGAGCAGTTCGTTCAGCAGGTCGGACTCGCTGGCGTTGCGGCTGCCCTCGTGATTGGGGTTGGAGATCCACCAGTCGGGATACCCCTCGGCGATATCCAGGGGGTAGAGACCGGCAAAGAGGGCGTTGCGAGCGTAGGGCGTGGCCGTGGGCAGGATCGACCAGTAGTTGCGCCGCGTGATGTGATAGAAGGGTTCGAGCAGGGGCTCGATCATCCGCACCTGGTCCAGACGCATGCAATCGATTATCACCCAGAAGACCTGGCGGCTGCGCTGGATCTCGGGCTCGACCCAGGCCTCGAAGACCCGCGGGCTGAGCATGGGAACCGAGGCATCGCCCGCCTCGGCATCTCCCACGCCCACCGCACCGTCGGCGTGGATCCAGTCCCGGTAGTTGGCGCGCATGTACTTGGCGAAACCCTGGTTCGCCGCCACCAGCTGGTCGGCGTGGGTCTCGAGCAGTCCATGGTCCGAATAGCGGAAGATGTCCATGCCCCAGCTCGTCAGGTCGACATAGATCTGCTCCCAGTCCGCCGGGGTCGAGGCCGTGCCGATGCGGTCGCTGACCGCCATGAAGTTGCTCATGTAGTCGCGCATGACCGTTTCGCCCGTGAGCTTGCGCGCGTCCAGTTGCCGCTTGAGTGCCGAAAGGATCTGCAGAGGCGAGACCGGTTTGACCAGGTAGTCGTCGATGCGCTTGCCGATGGCCCGGGTCATGAGATCCTCGGCCTCGCTCTTGGTGATCATGATCACCGGCACGCCGGCGTCGATCTTGCGGATCTCCTCGAGGGTCTCGAGGCCGCCCATACCCGGCATCATTTCGTCCAGCAGGATGACGTCGAAGTCCTTCTCCTGCAGGACGGCCAGGGCATCGAGGCCGTTGGTCACGCCCTCAACCTTGTACCCCTTCTCGTCCAGGTACATGAGATGGGAACGCAGTTCCTCGATATTGTCGTCCACCCACAGAATCCTGTTAGCCACTGTCTGCTCCCTCGTCCATCGGCGTCGACGGCAGCCAGACCGCGATGGTCGTACCGCCTGAGCCGGTCTCCTCGATGCGGATACGTCCGCCGTGGTATTCGGTGACGATCCTCTTGACCAGTGCCAGGCCCATGCCCCAGCCCCGCAGCTTGGTGGTAAAGCCCGGTTCGAAAATATGGTTCCTCGTGCCGGAGGGGATTCCCCGCCCCGTATCGCTTACCAGCAACCGCGCCCCGCCGGGGGCATCATCCTCCAGGGTCACAGTGATGGTTCCCTTGCCGTCGACCAGGGCGTCGATGCCGTTCTTGATCAGGTTCTCCAGCACCCAGCCCATCAGGTCGCGATTGATGAGTACCGGAATCTCCACCGCACCCTCGCGCCGCAGCTGCACGCGGCCACCCAGATAGGGCAGGCGCCGCCGGAAGTACTCGATGGTCTCGTCCACCAGCTCGTTCAGATCCCGGTCCTCCAGTTTCGGCAGGGACCCGATCTGGCTGAAGCGGGCCGAAATCATGCCGAGCCGGTCCACGTCCCGGTTCAGTTCCACCAACAGGTCATCCGCGGGGTCGATCCTCTCCTCCAGCAGGGCCACCCAGCCCATGATGGAGGTCAGCGGCGTGCCCAGCTGGTGGGCCGTCTCCTTGGCCATGCCGGCGAACATGGCCGTGGTCTCGGCCGCGCGCCGGGACTGCAGCGCCCACAGGATCACCAGGAAGAACAGGGCCATGATCATCAGCTCGAGGTACGGCATGATGCGCACCCGCAGGCTGAGGGCCGAGTTGCCGTAATGCAGGGTGGCCATGCGGCTGCCGTCGGCGTCGAAGATGGCGAAGGGCTCGTTATGGCTGTCGAAATCCGCGGCCAGCTGGATGATATCCGCCACGATGGGACTGCGCGGCCGGCTGGGATCCTCACCCATGAGAATGTCCAGGGGGGGCAGGGGAATACCAATCACCGGTTCGTTCCACATGATGGGACGTCCGAGGGTGTCGGTCAGGATGAAGGGCACCTCTATCTTGTTGACGATGGCCATCACCGGCTCGATATCGGAAACATCCTCGGCGGTGATCAGGCGACTGGCCACATCCGACAGCAGGCGGGTAGTCAGATAGCTCTGGCGCTCGACGGCACGGGATATGTTGATGGTGAACAGGGTGGTGGCCACCACGATACTGATCGACCCCAGCACCAGATAGAGATTGAAGAGGTGGCGCTGGCGGAAACCCATGAGTCCCGACTGTACCGATCCCGTACCCATATCAGCCGATCATCTCCTTGCCGCCCATGTAGGGCACGAGGACCTGTGGCACCCGCACCCGGCCGTCGGCGGTCTGGTAGTTCTCCAGGATCGCCACCATGATGCGAGGCAAGGCCAAGCCCGAGCCGTTGAGGGTGTGGAGATACCCTTTGCGGTCTGGGCCCTTGAAACGTATGCCGGCCCGACGCGCCTGGAAATCCAGGAAGTTGCTGCAGGACGACACTTCCAGCCAGCGGGCCACACCGGCGGACCACACCTCCAGGTCGTAGCACTTGGCCGCCGCGAAACTCAGGTCACCCGTGGCCAGGGACGCCACGCGGTAGGGCAGCTCCAGTTTTTGCAGGAGCTCCTCGGCGTCGGCGGTGAGGGATTCGAGTTCGTCCCAACTGGTTTCCGGATCCACGAATTTCACCATCTCCACCTTGTGGAACTGGTGGACACGCAGCAGGCCGCGGGTGTCCTTGCCGGCGGCGCCGGCCTCGCGCCTGAAACAGGGCGAAAACGCGCAGTACTTCAGGGGCAACTGTTCCAGCGCAATGGTCTCGGTCATGTGCACGTTGGTCACCGAGACCTCGGCGGTGGGAATCAGGTAGAGGTCGTCGGTGGCACAGTGGTACATGTCGTCGGCCAGTTTGGGCAGCTGTCCCGTGCCGGTCATGGCCGTACTGTTCACCAGGTAGGGAATGTTGAACTCGGTGTAACCCTGCTCCAGATGCACGTCCAGGAACCAGTTGATGAGAGCCCGCTCGAGCCGCGCGCCATCACCGCTCAGTACCGTGAAGCCGCTGCCGGACATGCGGGCGCTGCGTTCTGCGTGCAGGATGCCCAGTTCGGCCCCCAGGTCCCAGTGGGGCATCACCGTGAAGTCCGGCTCAACAGGTTCGCCCCAGGTGCGCACGATCTCGTTGTTTTCCTCGCCGCCTGCAGGGGCCGAAGGATCAGGGATGTTGGGTATCCGCAGGTAGAGCTGCTCCACCTGGTCCTGCAGCACGGCGGCCCGAACCTTGAGTTCCTTGATGCGGCCGGCCACGTCCTTCATGGCGGTTATGGCCTCAGAGGTATCCTCGCCCGACTTCCTGGCCTCGCTGATGGCTTTGTTGGCCCGGTTCGCCTCGGCCTGGAGGGTCTCGGTCTCCTGCAGGGCGGCCCGGCGCTGGGCG
>QNDV01000362.1 GCA_003646045.1 bacterium | reverse complement strand
CCAGGTGGCTTCGTTGCTCAAGCAGGAACTGCACCGCCGCCGTGACCGCCTGCAGAAAAAGACCGAAAAAGACGCGCCGAGCCTCGGTCGTCGCGAAGATGGCGAACCACCGGCTGAGACCGAAGCGTCGGCTGGCGAAACAGGAACGGAGTCCACCTTGAACTGGGTGCATCGCGACGGAGAGGACACGCCGCAAACCTGCGAGCCGCTGGATCTCGACGACCTGGACCTCGAGTCGACCACACCGCCGGTGAGCCGTCCCCTGCCGGTCTCGGCAGTGCGGGCCGGTCAGGCCCGCGCCGAGGCCGACGCCATCGTGGCTGCCTGGGAAGAGGCCGTGCTCGGCCTGCCGATTCCGCCTGAGGACTACCAGTCTGCGTCCTCGCCGCCACCGGCGCCCATGGCGGCCGCGGACATCCTCCACCAGAGCGGTGATCTGCCGGCCATGCCCAAGGCGGCGCTGCACATCCTGTCCGTGATCGAGGATCCCCGCACCACGGCAACGCGTCTGGAGCGGGCCGTGGCCATGGATCAGGCTCTAACCGCCAAGATCCTGCGCATCGCCAACAGCCCGTTCTACGGGGCGGTGCGTGAGATCAAGACCGTGAGCGAGGCCATCGTGCGCCTCGGCTTCGTCACGATCCGCAACTGGACCCTGGTGACGGCTACCAAGTCGGTATTCCTCGGCTCAGGCGCCGGCCTGCTCTTCCAGAAGATCTGGCGCCAGTCGGTGATGTCGGCCATGGCCTCGCAACTGGTGGCCCAGGCGGTGCGCAAGGCCGATCCGGAGACGGTCTTCGTGGGCGGGCTCATGCAGAACATCGGACAGCTGGTGCTGGCGCGCAGTCATCCGGAGCTGTTCCAGCAGGTGCTCACGGTTTCGGCGGAGGAGGGGCTGCCCTACTACGTGGTGGAGCAGGAACTCCTGGGCTTCGACCACGGCGATCTCGGCGCCCTGCTCATCAAGGAATGGAACCTGAGCGAGGATCTCGAGCAGGCCGTGCGGTGGCACCATCGTCTCGACCATCCCGACATCGAATGCCGCGACCTGGCGGCGCTGGTGGCTCTGGGCGAGGAAGTGGCGGCCTGCACCGGCAGTGCCGACCCCGAGAACGACACCCTGCGCTGGGAAAACAGTCGGGCGGCGGCGGCCCTGGGGCTCTCGGAACCGTTTTTCCAGAAGCTGCGTGGCGAGGCGCGGGAGTTGAGCATCGATCCGGCGCTGTTCTCCTGATCGGTTAGCCACGATCCTGGTCGACACGAGGTCCGACTGGGATCGCAGGGCCGGCAATCATCACCGGCATCTTGATTCGCAGCCCGTAGAGAGCTAATCTGGGGGTTCCTTACTTCCCCGCTACGAGGTGCGACACCGTGATGCAGATCGTCAATGGCAAGATCGGCTGGATCGAGGTCATCAGCGGCCCCATGTTCTCCGGCAAGAGCGAGGAGCTCATCCGGCGGATCCGGCGGGCGGAGATCGCGCGTCAGCGGGTGCAGATCTTCAAACATGCCATGGACGCCCGTTACGACGCGGACAGCATCGTCAGCCACAGTCGCCAGAGCTTGCCGTCGGTCGCGGTCTCGTCGTCGGCGGAGATTCTCGATCGCACGGCCGACCGCACCGAACTGGTCGCCTTGGACGAGGCGCAGTTCTTCGACGATGCCGTCGTGGACATCTGCGGCCGCCTTGCCGACCAAGGCAAACGGGTGGTGGTAGCCGGCCTCGACCTCGATTTTCGTGGTCGGCCTTTCGGTCCCATGCCGGCGCTCATGTGCCACGCCGAGTATGTCACAAAGCAACTGGCCATCTGCGTGGTTTGTGGAAATCCAGCCGCTTTTACCCAGCGCCTGACCCGCAGTCGCGATCAGATCCAGGTGGGCGCCTCGGGTATGTACGAGGCCCGGTGCCGGCACCATTTCGAAATTCCCGAGGCTGCAGACCTGGACGAGCCCGCGCAGAGCGAGTCCGGCTCCGGCTAGCCCATCGGGCATAATTAAAAATCAAGATAGCGCAGCGTTCCCTGGAGTGTCTCACGATTCCGAGATTTCAGGAATACACCTTGCTGGAGTGGGTCTACGCCTGGATTTCTGCGCGGCCGCTTTGCCAGCGGCAACGCCGTGCTGTATAATGATGAGTCAAATGTTCCCCGGACGGGTGCGCCCGCCGTCGTGTCCACCGAAGTCACTCAGACGAGGTCTTGCCATGCGTTTGTTCCTTGCCGGTTTACTGATCGTACTCGTGAGCGCCACGGCACTGGCTGCTCCCCATCACGGCGACCCCTTCGTGCTCGAGCAGCCCGACGGATCGCCCGTGGAGGTCCGCGTCTGGGGCGATGAATTCTACCAGCGCGTCGAGGATCTCGACGGTTATACCCTGGTTCGAGATCTCCGCACCGGCATCATCTGCTACGCTGAACTGACAGCGGATGGCCAGCGCTTCGTCTCGACCGGCGTGGTCGTGGGCCATGCGCCGCCGGTCGGTGTGAGGCGCAGCCTGAAACTGCCCGCCACGGCACGCGCCGCCGCCGCCTGGAAGGTCCGCAACGAGTTCCTGGCCGAGGAAGCTCAGTTTCATTTGAATAAATCCCGGGACCCCGAGCCCTCCAACCAGGGCGAGGTCCTGGGGCTCACCCTGATCATCGACTTCTCCGACCAGCCGTGGAGTGTGCCGGCGGCCAGTTTCGACGACTACCTCAACCTCGAAGGCTACTCCGGCTACGGCAACAACGGCTCGGTGCGCGACTACTTCTTCGATGTCTCGGGCGGCGTCCTCACCTACACCAACTGGGTGCCCAGCGCCTACCTGCGCGCCCCCTATCCCAAGAGCTACTACGAAGACCCCAGCGTCCAGTACGGTCAGCGGGCGCGGCAGCTCGTGATCTGGGCCCTCAATGAACTCAATAGCCAGGGGCACGACTTCAGCCAGTACGACGCCAACGGCGACGGATACATGGACGCCATCAACGTCTTCTACGCCGGCACGCCGTCGGGTGGCTGGTCGGTTGGCCTGTGGCCCCACTCGAGTGTCGTCACCTGGGGCGCCGATGGTGTCCTCGCCTACAAGTACCAGATCACCAACATCGGCAGCTCTCTGCGCCTGGGCACATTCTGTCACGAGAACGGCCACATGATCATGTTCTGGCCCGACCTTTACGACTACGGTTACGAATCCAACGGCGTGGGTCGCTTCTGCCTGATGTGCAATTCGGGTCCCGGCACCGACCCCGTGCGCCCCTGCGCCTACCTGCGCGCCGAGGCCGGCTGGGAAATACCGGTGGACCTCACGGGGCTACAGACCGACCTGATGATCTCCCATGTCGACATGAACATCTTCAAGATCCCGTATCCCGGCGTGCCCAACGAGTTCTACCTGGTGGAGAACCGGCAGCGCAGCGGGCGCGACGCGTCGCTGCCGGACGCCGGCATGGCGATCTGGCACATCGACACCGACGGCAGCAACAACAACGAGCAGCAGACCCCGGGGCTGCACTATCTGGTCACGTTGGTCCAGGCCGACGGTCGCTGGGATCTGGAGAACGACGTCAACCAGGGCGACGCCACGGACCTCTGGAAGGAACCCACGTACGTCGAATTCAATCCCACCACAATGCCGCCAGCTACCTGGTGGGACGGCCATGACGCGCCGATCTACATCGATCAGACCAGCCGCGCCGAGGTCGAGATGACCTTCAACTACCGCGAGGGCGTGGGCACCATGGGAGTCACCGTG
>QNDV01000361.1 GCA_003646045.1 bacterium | reverse complement strand
GGCGGCACCAACCACCCCGACAACCTCACCACCCTCTGCTCCGCCTGCCACCGTCTCCGCCACGAACAATCAACGTTGTACAGGCAACACCTGGTCCCCGGTCCCCAATAGCGACCGTGATATGAAGTCGTGGCCGCCAACGGCCCGATGGTCTAATGTGCGCCCACCGCCCACACCGAAAGGACCCGGCACATCCATGGATCGCCTGCGTACCATCCTTCTGGCCTTGCCGTTGCTGCTCCTGTTCACGACCCAGGCATCAGCCGAGATCCGCCGGGTGCCGTGGTTGGAGGATCCCACCTGGGATCAGATCATGGCCCGGGCCGCGGCCGATAGTGGTCATGCCATTCTCATCCATTTCCATGCTCCCTGGTGTGGGCCCTGTCGGCTGTTGGACGCCATGGTCTATAACGAGAACGAGGTGGTGGACGAGTTGGTGGACGTGGTCACCGTCAAGGTGGATATCGACCAGCCGGGCAGCTTGGAACTCAAGCAGCGCTTCGTGATCGAGTTGTTGCCCACCCTGGTCTGGTGTGACCGGGCGGGGCGTGAGATCAACCGCTTCACCGGGTACCGGAATGCCGAGGAATTTCTGGCGGAGATAGCGGGATTCCGCGGCGAGGAGCACTCCAGTCGCACCCTGGCCGAGCGGCTGGACAGGCAACCGGAGGACGGGGAGATGCTGTTGGAGCTGGCCGGTCTGCTGGGTCGTCGCGGCCGGACGGAACGGGCCGGGACCCTGTATCGTCGTGCTGCCACCCATCGGGATGATCCGGCGGTTCGTACGCGGGCCCTGCTGGGGTTGGCTCTGGCCGCATATCGGGTGGGAGATGTGGATGAGGCGCGGACTCTCGGTCGTCGGGCTTCCGGAACCGGAGCGGTCTGGACCGAAGTGGTGGCGTTCCAGGAAGCCAGCGCCGACAGCTTCGGTTTGCTCGAGACCTACCGGGCCCGCAGCCTGGTGGACGACATGGACGTGGTGGCCCTGGACGGCTTCGCCCGGGTAGCGGTGGCCCTGGATGTGGAGATGGAGGCGGCGTCATCACACGCCCTGCGGGCGGTCGTGCTCAGCGATCGCGAACCAGAGATCATTGCTACCCTGGCCGAGTGCTACTACCGCCGCGGTCTCTACCGCAAGGCGGTCCGCTGGCTTGAGGATGCCGTCGCCCAGGAACCGCTGCGGGTGGCGATCCATCGGGGGCGTCTTGCCGACTACGAGGCAGCCCTGGCCCAGGACCCCTGGGGGCTGAAAGCCGGTCGCCGACGCTGACGCGGCATCAAAAACTCCTGGTATCAACAAGTTAAAAAAAGACCGGCCACGTATAACGCGGCCGGTCTAACGGCATGCCGGTGGGGGATTGGAGGGAGATACCGACAAGCCGTGTTTTGAATTTTCGCGCCGTTCCTTCGACGTCCTTCCCGCATATGATAGACAACCCTGAACCGGCAATCAATGAAAATATTTCGTTCTTTGAATCCTTTTACGCCGATTTTCAGAGTCGTTTTCTAAAATTCCCATCGTTTCTGTTGCAAGTGTATCACAAAACTGTGGCGCGTGCCTCACGAAATTGTCCGGCGCCTACATACAGTGTATTCAAATCTTCGAAGTTGTCAAGTCCCCCAAGTGGGTCCCCTCTCTCGAGGGCCACCCAAACAGTATAAGGGGTTCTTTATGTTTTGTCCACTCCCAATTACTCATCCCGTGCTCTTGAGCCGGTATAGGTAGTAGGAAAGTGGGATTATCACTACCGTCAGCACCGTGGAGAGCAGCGATCCCATCATCAGAGAAATGGCCAGGCCCTGGAAGATGGGGTCGAAGACCATCACGAACGAACCGGTGACCACCGTACCGGCAGTCAGGGCGATGGGCAGGAAGCGCACGGCCCCGGCCTCGATCACCGCATCCTTGAGCTCCAGTCCGTCCTTCAGCCGGGCCTCGATGAAATCAATCAGGAGGATACTGTTGCGGACCATTATCCCCGCCAGCGCGATCACCCCGATCATGGAAGTTGCCGTGAAGAAGGCACCGAACATCAGGTGCCCCGGAATGATGCCCACCAGGGTCAGGGGAATGGGAATCATCATGAGGATGGGCACGGTGAAGTTCTGGAACATGCCCACGATGAGCAGATAGATGATCACCAGCACCACCGCGAAGCTGATACCCAGGTCGCGGAACACCTCGTAGGTGATATGCCATTCGCCATCCCACTTCATGGCGTAGCCTTCCTCGGTCAAGGGCTGCACCGTGGAGAACTGTTCGAGTTGGGTTCCGTCGGGCATCTCCAGTTCGGCCAGCTTCTTCTTCATGTCCAGGATGGCGTACACCGGTGATTCCAGCTCGCCCGCCACATCGGCCGTCACGTAGACCACAGACTTCAGGTTGCGGCGGTGGCGGCTCTTGTGGTTGGTCGTCTCTTCCAGCTGGACCACGTCCGACAGGGGTACCAGTGCACCGCTGCGACTGTAGACGTAGAGTTCGTTGAGGCTCTCGGGACTGGAGCGGTCCGCCAGGGGCAGACGCACGTTGATGGGCACGGGCTCGGCAGACGGGTCGGCGTGCAGCCGCCCGGCATCGTGACCGTTGAGGGCCACGCCCAGGGTCATGGCCGCCTGCTGGGTGGAAACCCCGCGCACCGCGGCGCGCTCGCTGTCCACCATGAAATCGTAGCGTGTCTGGTCATCCTCGACATACCAGTCGATGTCCACCACGCCGGGGGTCGCCTCGAACACGGCCTTGATGCGCCGGGCCGCTTCGATCCGGCCCTCGAAGGTGGGACCGTAGACTTCAGCCACCAGTGTCGACAGCACCGGCGGTCCCGGCGGAACCTCGACCACCTTGATCGCGGCACCGTAGCGGGCGGCTGCCTCCGCGATGGGACCGCGCACGCGCTTGGCCAGGGCGTGGCTCTGGTCACTGCGCAGGTCCTTGTCCACCAGGTTGACCTGGATGTCCGCCACGTTGGGGCCCTGGCGCATCATGTAGTGCCGCACCAGGCCGCTGAAGTTCACCGGCGCCGCGGTGCCGGCGTAGATCTGGTAGTCCGTAACCTCGGGAACGGTGGCCAGGTAGTCACCGATCTCGCGTGCCAGCTGCGTGGTTGTTTCGAGGGTCGTACCCTCGGGGGTGTCGATGATGACCTGGAATTCGCTCTTGTTGTCGAAGGGCAGCATCTTGACCTGCACCGTGCGGGTCACGAACAGGAAGGCCGAGGCCACCGTCAAACCGGCCACGATCAGCAGGGCGATCACGCCGCGGGACGGCCGGTCTACCATGGGGCGCATGATCCGGTCGTAAGTGCGGTAGATGGCGGACTTTCGCACCGCCGCACTGTCCGTGCCTTCACCCTCCAGGGTGCCCTCGCCGGCCATGTCCTCGCGCCAGTGGGTCTTGGGCTTCAGCAGGCGGATGGCCAGCCAGGGGGAAATGGTCAGGGCCACCAACAGGCTGAAGACCATGGCCAGTGACGCCCCGATGGGCATGGGTGCCATGTACGGTCCCATCAGTCCGCGCACGAAGGCCATGGGCATCATGGAGGCGATCACCGTCAGGGTGGCCAGGATGGTCGGATTGCCCACCTCCTGGATGGCTTCGAGGGCCGTTTTCAGGGAGCGGTTCCCTTTCATCTGGAAATGCCGGTGCATGTTCTCGACCACGATGATGGTGGCGTCGATCACGATACCGGTCACCAGGATCAGGGCGAACAGCGTCACCCGGTTCAGGGTGTAG
>QNDV01000360.1 GCA_003646045.1 bacterium | reverse complement strand
TCTCCCTGACGGTAGGTGCCGGGCTGGCCGGCCTGGCCTATGTCACCAACAACGTCGTGCTGGCGGTGACCGGATTGCCGGTAATGGCTTTCGCCCTGTTGATTGCACCCGGGGTCGAGGAACTGTCCAAGGCCACCTGGCTGGATTACCAGGTAAGAAGTCATCGCACCGGCTTTCTGGCGGACGCAACCATCATCGCTTTCGCCACCGGCGCCGGATTCGCCACGGTTGAAAACCTCTATTACCTGCGAACCTGGCCTGACGCACCGTTGTTGTTGTGGGCGGTGCGGGGGCTGGGCACGGCCGTCATGCACGGGGGAGCGGCTTCCATGTTCGCCATCGTGCGTCAGACGGGTGAAGCGGCGGGACGTCCGTTGTTGACCACGCGTATCATGGCCCTGGGTGCAGCGGTTGTTTTTCACGGCGGGTTCAATGCCCTGATGGGCCACGCTCTGCCGGCCACTGCGGGGGTGCTGGTGCTGATGACCTTCCTGATCGGTCTGGTCCATCAAGTCTCCGAACGCCGCCTGCGGCGATGGCTCGGACACGGACTGGACCGTGACCGGAACCTTCTGGAACTGATCAGTGCCGGTGAAGTGCACACCACACCGCTGGGCCGCTATCTGCTGTCCCTGCGCGAACACTTCGGGGCGGGGATCGTGACCGACATGCTGTGCCTGCTGCGGCTCGAGGCGGAATTGTCCATCCGGGCCAAGGGAACCCTCATGCTGCGGGAGCACGGCTTTACACCGCGTCCGGATCAGGATCTGGAGGCCCGCCTGGCGGAACATCGCTGGCTCATGGAGTCCATCGGCCGGGCCGGGTTGTGGGCATTGGGTCCGGTGCGTCCCTGGCACGGACACGGGGCCTGGCAGCGACGGTTGGTGGAATCCGAATCGGCAACCTCGACGACGATCTAGAGAAACCGTACCAGGCCACCCTGCCGCGGATCGATGCGGAACCCCTGGCGTTCGTAGAACCTGCGCAGGAAGAAATGGGTCTTGATGCGACGGATACCCTTGGCGCGCATGCGTGTGCAGAAATCCTCCAGTACCGCTTCACTGATGCCGCGCTCGGCCAGGGTGCGGGCCACCACGATGCCGTCCAGGAACACCTCGTCCTGGTCCTGCCGTCGATAGATGACGCCACCGACGATCTGGTCGACACTGTCGGTGACCACGAAGTAGCGGTTGGCGGCGCCAATGCTGGTGGGATGGCCGGCCTGCAGGAAGACGCGGTACAGGCGCCCCACGTCCGCCGGCGCCGCAGCTTCGCCCACGTTGAAGGCTATACCCAGACGGTCAGTGACGGTGGTGCGCACCATCACGCGGTCGCGCTCGGGATCTCCCACGGTACGGACTTCCACGGCTTCAGCGGCGCCCCTGTCGGGGAAGGCCAGCCGGTTGAAGGCCACGCGATCGTCGGGGTCGGTCAGGGCGGCCTGCAGGTCCGACAGTTCGACCATTCTCGTGGCAGGCCGCCGGGGGGTGCGGAACATGCGCATCAACAGGCGATCGAAGATATCCAGCAGTTCCGTGGCGGCCGGCTTGAAATAGGTGTGGCGAAACAGGGTGAAGCGGGCGATCTCGGGCAGGCTGTCGAGGCGATATAGTCGTGCCAGTTCGGCCAGCACGGCCAGACGGGCCTTCAGGGGAGCCTGGATGTTCAACCGTTCCCACTCGCCGAACCGGTCGATGGCCGACTTGAGGGCCAGGGGCTGGTAGTAGCGCTGTTCCAGGGTGGCAATGAAATCATGCAGTGTTTCCTCGAAGCCCTGGCCCAGGTCCGTACCGCCGCCGGCCGTGATCTCGGTCTGCAACTCCCGCAGCCACCTCAGCCCGTCGTCGACTCCCAGGGCCTCGACGATGCTCTCGAAGATCCAGCCACGTTCGAGGTATTCCCGCGTCCATGGGTAATGGCTGAGGGTCTGCTGGTAGATGTTGCGCCAGATGGGGCGGATCAGGGACAACGGGCCCGAGTACTGCCGCCATCCCGTGAGGTTGTTCTGCACCGAGCCGCGGCGGAAATCGGGCTCCGGTACCACGATATTGTTGGGCGTGATCAGGCCCGGAATGATGCGCTGTCCGCTGTTGCGCCAACCCTTGACCACCACCGTGATAGCCCGCACCAGCAACTGGTGCCAGCGCATGCGAGTCGGCGGCTTGATGCCGGGCCCGCGCACACTGCTGTACTCGCGGATCTTCTCCCACACCGTCAGGTCGCTGACATAGGCCAGTGACAGGGCTCCCAACTCGGGCCGGCAACAGCCGAACCTGGGCAGCATGGGGGTGCCAAAGGGATAACCCTGCAGGACGATGTACCAGTAGATGGTCTCGCGTACCAGGTCGCGGTCCACATCCTGACGAATGATCACCTGCAGGTCGAAGTGTTTGCCACCGGCGGTGTTGATACTGATCCGGTAGCGCGAATCCTCGTAGCGGCTGATGATGCGGGATACCCAGATGCCGCCGCGCCCGATCTCGCGGAGGTCCAGGTCCTCGCCCTCGAAAGCCAGTCTCACCGACTCGCGCAGGAAAGTAGTGCCCACCAGCACTTCCTTGAGACGCACTACTTCGGTCGTCCCGAGGCCTTCCTGGAAAACGACGCGGTCTTGCCAGGCGGCCGGGTCCAACTGGTCGCCCGTCTCGAGCAGGCGCTGTTCGTACCAGGCTGCCAGGTCCTCGAATCGTCGGTCAGCCGCATCCGCCAGGACGGGATCCCCGTCATGCATGGCCCAGCTGACGAGTTCTTCGCGCACCGGATTGTAGAAGTCGGGGTGGGCCTGGGCGAAGTCCCCCAGCAGGCGGAACAGGTCCCTGAAGACCCGTCGCGTGGGCTCGGAGGCGGGCCAGGAGAGTTGGGTCCGGTAGGTATGGAGGCGCTGCCGCAGGGCCTGCAGGCGACGCGGTTCGATGGCGGCCCTGCTGATGGCCTCAAAACTCTCCTCGTCCAGGAAGGGCAGGCCCGAGGCGACGAATGCCGGCAGGTACTGGTCATAGTCCGGCACCGGCTGGTCCAGTACCAGGACCTGGTAGGCCCGACAGCGCACAGTCTGGTCCGGGTGACGAGCCAGGGCCTCCAGCCGACGGCGAATCACCCTCCCCAGGCGGGTTCCCACCTGGGCGATTTGCCGGTCCAGTTCGACGATGGCGTCCAGGGCCACGTCCCTGGCGCCGTAGAGGGCCGTGCGGCACAGGCGATCCACAGCGGTAAGGGCGGGATCCTGGCCGCTGCGCGGTGGTGTCATGGCAGCGTCCACATCGACTTTTTCCGGACGCGCAACCTGTTCGTCAAAGGGGTCGCAGGCCACATCCCAGCCCGTGCGGCAGGGCAGGAAGCCCGCCAGGCCGGGGTTGGCTACCCACAACAGTGGCTGGCGCGCCATCAGGCCCAGGTCGATGGTGCCTCCGTCCAGTCCATACTCCAGGTCCCCGATGCGGACCCGATCGCCGGCTCCCGGCGCGATAACCAGGCGAGCCCCGGTTTCGCGGTTCACCAGTCCGTCCCCGTCGCCGGCGATGACGTCGTCCAGTACGCCCAGGTCTCGGGGAATCCAGTGGGGAATGACGATCCGCCAGTCACCCAGTTCCAGCTCGGCCTCGCTGCGACGGTATAACTCTGCGATCTCTGCGCTGAAATTGCGCTCGATGGCCTTGCGACGCAGCGATCCCTTGGGTGTCAGTTCACCCTGCTCGATAGTGAAATCCCGCTCCAGGACGGTAAAATTCAATAC
>QNDV01000359.1 GCA_003646045.1 bacterium | reverse complement strand
GACCGTGGAAGCCCGGTCCTCCTCCTGGATCAACACATCGCCCGCCGTGAAGGTACGGGTTTTAGATTCCCGACTGACCCGGGCAAAATGCTGCTCACCCAGGACGCCAAACAGACTCCGGCGGACTGCCGGACATTTATGGCAGATACGGATCATGATATGGGCTCTCCCTTGTCGGCTCCCCCAGGAAACGATGCTACGCGCACCGGGGGGGGGTGGCCAGCAGAGATCGGGGCTTTTGGTTGCCGCAGCCCGGCTGGGCACCGTAGTGTCATCTGCGATATGAACGCACACACTCCCGCCATCCCGCGCATCGCCGCGGTGGATATCCTGCGCGGCCTGACCATGGCCGTGATGATTGTCGTGAACAACCCGGGTACGTGGAGCCACATGTATCCGCTGCTGCGCCATGCCCCCTGGGGTGCTTTCCTGACGCCGGCCGATCTCGTCTTTCCCATGTTCATCTTCATCATGGGTGTTTCAGTACCCTTGGCGACCGCCCCCCGCCTCGCAGCCGGGCAACCGCCACGGGATCTGTTGCGCCATGCGCTGCGCCGCGCCGGTGTCCTGTTCCTCATCGGACTGGGCCTGAACCTGTTCCCCGACTTCGACCTGCCGAATCTGCGCATTCCCGGTGTCCTGCAACGTATCGCCGTGGTCTACCTGATCTGTGTTCTGGCCGGACTCAACGGTGGCCCCCGGCTATGGCTGGTTTCCGCCGGCGCGCTTCTGGCCGGATACACGGCGATGTTGTACCTGGTGCCGGTGCCTGGTGTGGGAGTCCCGGTCATCACGCCCGAGGTCAGCCTGCCGGTATGGCTCGACGAATTGGTGCTGGGCCATCACACGTGGCGTGGCCCGGGTGACCCTGAGGGAATATTGTCCACCCTGCCGGCGGTGGCCAGCGGCCTGCTGGGCATGGTGGCCGGAAGCCGGCTGCGACCGGGCAAACCGGCGGCTCGCGATGTGGGACGCTTGGCAACAGCCGGACTGGCGGTACTGGCCGCCGGCATGGTGGCCAGCCGCTGGCATCCGGCGGTGAAGGAGTTATGGACCTTGACCTACGTGTTGATCACCAGCGGCGTGGCCCTGCTGGCCCTGGCCGGCGCCTGGTGGCTTGTCGATGGGCATGATGGGCAGTGCCGGCGCGGTTGCCAATTCCTGCTGGGGCCTCTGCGGACCCTGGGGCGACATGCCCTGGGTGCTTTCGCCGCTGCCCATCTCGTTTCCGACTTCACCATCCGGATAATGCGCCTGCCCGACGGGGACGGCGGTACCATGTCCGGGCACCACTTCCTGCAGCACAGGCTGCTGGCCGGTTGGCTGCCGCCGGACGCAGCATCGCTGGTACAGTCCCTGCTGCTGCTGATGGCCATCGTCGGGGTTCTGGTGTTCAGGGAGAAACGGGCGCCGGCGCAGGTCCACTGACGGTACGGAACATCATGCCGTCCACGCCCACCATGGTGCCGAATTCGTTGTTGAGGAACTGCACCCCCATGAGGAAACGGAACGTGCCGCCGGCCTGGCGCATCCAGGTGAGGCCGCCATCGGTGGTGTTCAATACCACGCCGCCTTCACCCACCACCGTACCGCGCGTAGCGTCCACGAAGGAGACATCGTAGAGGAAGCCGGTGCCGCCGCTGTCCTGGACCGTCCAGGTGGTACCGTCGTCAACCGTGCGCAGGATGGTCCCGTCCCTGCCCACCGCGGTTCCGGTGTGCACATCGCTGAAAAACACGCCGGCCAGGGTCACTTCCGTGCCGCTGTCCATTGACCGCCAGGAGGATCCGCCGTCGTAGGTGCGCATGATCAACCCGTTTGCCCCCACGGCCGTGCCGGCTCGCGTATCCTGAAAATCCACGGCGTAGAAGTCCGTTCGCACAGCCAGGTTCTGGCGGCGCCAGTTGTCGCCACCGACTATGCTGTGGTAGATGGAGCCACCGAAACCCACCACTGTGCCCATATCGGGAGTGACCAGTTCGACGCCAATGAAGTCCCCGGGAGGGTCCTCCACCGGGTTACCCCACCAGTCGGTGGGAATCACGATGGTCGAACGCCACCAACTGGTGCCACCGTCAACGGTCCGCAGAATGGTAACGTCATCGCCCGCCACACAGCCGTTGTTCGCGTCACAGAAAGACACGCCGTTGAGGTCCACGTTCGTGTCGCTGTCCTGTTGGATCCAGGTAGCGCCACCGTCGGTGGTATGAATGATCACGCCGGCTTCGCCCACGGCCCAGCCCAGGTCCGCGTCCAGGAAATACACATCCAGCAGATCTGTGTCCACGTTGCTGTCCAGGGCGCTCCAGATTCTGCTTTCGTAGGTGCCGTCCGCCGTCTCGGCCTCCCCCAGTACCACGGATCGAGTCACGGCGTCGGGGGTATGCCAACCCGCCACGTCCTGCCAGGTCACCGTGTAGTCACCGGCGGCGAGTCCACTGAAGCTGCCGTGCGCCGTACCCTGTTGTTCGAATCCGCCGGGACCGACAACAGTCCAGGATCCCTCAATGCCGTAGGGAAGGCTCTCGACCAGGAGCGTGCCCACGTGTACGGGTGCCACGAACGTATTCTCCTGCCCACAACCGGCGCAGAACAGCAGGATGAGGGCGGTGGTGACAATGCGGCGAGGGACAGAGGGGGTCATGGCGGTATCTTTCGTCGTTCGCTCAGGCGAACGGGGCCGGGCGTCTAATTCCAAGTCGGCGTGATGAATATAGCCAATCCCGGCGACCGGCGGTGATAAAAGCGCGGATCGCCTGCCCCAGCGGGTCTCTCCGCGGATAAATAGCCTAAAGGAATCCTTGTAGCCGGTAAAGACCGGGTGCCTTCTGCCGATGCAACAGGTGTACCCCGCGTCACTATCCGGAGGCTGAAGTGTCCGCATTCGCCAAGGACTGCCATCAAAGGACCCAACCAGTCGCCAGCGGCCGGCGACACGTGCCGCCCTGTGCCCTGTTGTTGGTATTGCTCATCCCGCTGGTGGGCGTGCAGGCCGCGGCGCGGGATGCCGATGCCATGGTGGCCGGCGGTGGCGATACCTACGAGCCCTTCCACTTCGTCCAGGGTGACTCGGCCACTGGCTTTGATGTGGAACTGCTGCGCGCGGTGGCCCGGGTAGCGGAACTGGACGTGGACGTACAACTCGACCACTGGCAGAACGTCCGCGACAGGCTGCACGCAGGCAACGTCGATATCCACGTCGGCATGACCTGGTCCGACGAGCGGGATAAGATCTATGATTTCTCATCGCCCTACCTGAGCCAGCATTACCGCATCTTCGTTCGCGGGGACACCAGTGACATCCGCGACGAATCCGACCTGGTCGGCAGCCGTATCATCGTCCAGCGATCAGGTGTCATGGCGGACTACGTCCACGAACACGGCTACACACCCAGCCCCCTGTACGTGGATTCCGCCGACGAGGCCTTACGCCTTCTGGCAGCCGGCCGGGGCGATTGCTGCCTCATGTCGGAATTCCGCGGCCTCTATGTCATACGGCAGATGGGTCTGGACAACATCAAGCGTGTCGGTGAACCCCTCTACCGGTCCACATACGGTTTTGCCGTCATGCGCGGCCAGCAGGATCTGGTGCTGCGCCTGAACCAGGGCCTGGCCATCGTCAAGGCCAGCGGTGAGTACGATCGAATCTACGCTCGCTTGTTCGGCATCCTCGAGGACCGGCGCCCTGGTACCCTGGTCTACCTCAAGTACGCCAGCTGGGTGATTCTGCCCCTG
>QNDV01000358.1 GCA_003646045.1 bacterium | reverse complement strand
TGGGTCTGGATCCGCGGCGCATCGTGCGCCTGGGCGACCTGGACAAGGGTGATGACGAGAATTTCTGGTCCATGGCCGACACCGGCCCCTGCGGGCCCTGCACCGAGATCCACTACGACCAGGGCGAGGCCCTGAAGTGCGACCATCCCGCGGGTTGCTTTGTCGGTGTCTGCGACTGCGATCGCTGGCTCGAGCTGTGGAACCATGTCTTCATGGAATTCGACCGCGACGAGCAGGGCAACCTGAACCCCCTGCCCATGAAGAGCGTGGACACGGGTTTGGGCTTCGAGCGGCTGGTAGCGGTGTTGCAGGGCAAGCAGAGCAACTACGAGACCGATGTCTTCACTCCCATGATCACCAGGGTGGAGGAGCTCAGCGGTCGTCGGGCTGAGGGCGAGGATCGCATCTCCATGCAGGTGATCGCCGACCACGCCCGGGCCTGCACCTTCACGGTGGCCGACGGGGCCATGCCCGGCAACACGGACCGGGGCTACGTGGTGCGCCGCATTCTGCGCCGGGCCGCCCGCCATGGTCACCTGTTGGGCCTCGATGAACCGTTCCTGTGGCAGGTGGCAGAGGTTGTCATCGACGAGATGGGCGAGGTGTATCCCGAGATCGTCGAGCGCCGCGGGCGCATCGTTGAGGTCATTCGCAAGGAGGAGGAGCGCTTCAGCCGCACTCTTGCTTCCGGCCTGCAGGTATATGGCGAGTTCAAGGCCCTGATGCTGCGGGAAGGTCGTACCGAGATATCCGGAGCCGAAGCCTTCAAGCTGCACGACACCTTCGGTTTTCCGGTGGACCTGACCGCGGTGGTGGCGCTGGAGGACGGCTTCACGGTGGACCGCGACGGATTCAGGACCTGCATGCAGGAGCAACGGGCCAAGAGCGGCAGCGAACGCGTTTACAAGGCCGGTCTGGGGGCCTGGGTGCCTCTGGGCGATCAGGACCTGGCGGGTTACCGCAACGCCTTTACGGGCTACGACGCCCTGGTCGGTGTCGGCCGGCCCGTGGCGTTGCGCCAGGCCGGTGACAAGGTCCATCTACTGTTGGATACCACGCCCTTCTATGGCGAGTCCGGCGGCCAGGTGGGTGATACGGGAACCATCACCTTGCAGCCGTCCGGCCGGGTGCTGGTCGTGGTCGATACCCGCTCCGGCGAGGAGGGCCAGTCCCTGGTGGTCGAGGGGAATTCCGACGAGCTGCGGCCCGCCCTGGCGCAGGCGCAATCGGTGGACCAGAAGGTCGATGCCGCCCCTCGCCTGGCGACCATGCGCCATCACACTGCTACCCATCTGTTGCACGCGGCCCTGCGCCAGGTGCTTGGGGACCACGTCGAACAGGCGGGCAGCGTGGTGGATCCGTCGCGTCTGCGTTTCGATTTTCGTCACGACCAGGCCGTGACCGCCGACGAGTTGGCCCGGGTCGAGGCGGTGGTACAGGACCGGATACTGGATAATCGCCCGGTGATCCGACATGACGACATGGCCCTGGACGACGCCCGGGCCCGGGGCGCCATGGCCCTGTTCGGCGAAAAATACGGCGACCGGGTCCGAGTCGTGGAGATCCATGGCTCGCCCCAGCCCCTGTCCGACGCGCCAGCCGATGCGGGCGACCTGTTCTCCCTCGAACTCTGCGGTGGTACGCACTGCCCGGCCACTGGAGATGTGGGTGCTTTCAGGATCGTGTCCGAGGGCAGCGTGTCGGCCGGTGTGAGGCGCATCGAGGCGGTGGCCGGTGAACCCGCCCGGGATCTGGCGCAGCAGGAACGGCAACAACTGCAGGACGTCGCGGCGCTGCTCAAGCCGGACGGCGGCAGCTATGCGGAGCAGGTGACCGCCCTGCTGGAGGAGCAGAAAGCAATGCGGCGCGAGTTGGCTGCCGTCCAGCAGGACAGCGCACGCGCCGGTCTCGAGGAAACCCTGGCCCGGCCGCAGGAAGTGGCCGGCCTGAAACTGGTCTGCGTGCGGGTAACGGCCGAGGACAAGGATTCATTCATGCAACTGGGTGACCATGTGCGTGACAAGCTGGGTTCAGCCGGCGTCGTGGTCCTGGGCGCCGAACCCGGGGGCAAGGCCATGGTGCTGGTCACTCTGACATCGGACCTGGTGGACGCCAAACGTCTGCACGCCGGCCATCTGGTCAAGGCCATTGCCGAATCGGCGGGAGGACGCGGTGGTGGAAGACCCAATATGGCCCAGGCCGGCTTGCCCGATGCGGCGGCCCTGGATCAGGCCCTCGCCGCGGTGGCGGATCTATTGGCCGACCAGGTGGGCTAGCGCACGTTCATGATCCCGGGCAGGTCCTTGCGCACAATGCGCGGCACGGTGGCGTTCGGTGCGGGTTTGCCCGTTACCAGCAGCAGGAACGGTTTCTCTTCCGCCGGCCGCTCGAGAATCCTCGCCAGGAACTGCATGGGACTGGGAGTGTGGGTCAACGTCGCCAGGCCCACGTTGTGCAGGGCGGCAATGAGGTTGCCGGTGGCCAGGCCCACCGATTCGCGGGTGTAGTAATAGCGTTCCCTGTCGCCGGCCTCGTCCAGGCCGTATCGCTGCTCGAAGACCACGATCAGCCAGGGCGCGGTTTCGAGGAAGGGTTTGCTGGCGTCTGTGCCCAGGGGCGCCAGGGATTCCAGCCACTCGTCACTTGCACGACCGCGGTAGAAGGCGCTTTCCTCTGCTTCGGCCGCCTGCCGGATCTGCTGCTTGAGACCCGGATCACCCACCACCTCGAAGTGCCAGGGCTGCTTGTTGGCACCGCTGGGGGCCTGGCCCGCCGCCAGTACGCATTCCTCGATGACAGCCAGGGGCACGGGGTCGGGGCTGAAGTCGCGCACTGTGCGTCTGGTCGCCAGCAAGCGGCGGAAGACACGAGCCCGCTCGAGCATCACCTGGTCGTCGTAGACGGGAAGTGGCGGCAACGGGTCGTGGGGATGGGTGGTCACGGGCGGCCTCCGGGGTCAGGTCAGCAGAAGTTCGGCGGCGATCTCGCGGCGTCGTTCCTCACCGCACAACCGGCCCACCAGCTCGAGGGCAAAAACCAGTGCCGTGCCGGGTCCCTGGGCGGTCACCAGGTTGCCGTCCACTACCAGGGGCTCGTCGCTGCGGGACTCGTCGGGCAACCAGTGGGCCAGGGAAGGGAAGCAGGTGGCGCGGCGGCCTGCCAGCAGTCCGTGCTCGGCCAGCACCATCACCGGCGCCGCGCAGATGGCTCCCACCAGGCGGTCGGCGGCCAGATGATCCCGCAGCAAGGCGACCAGGGCCGGGTCGTCACGCAGGTATTCGGCGCCCGGGAGTCCACCGGGCAGTACGATGGCGTCCCAATCGCGACCGGTACAATCCGTCAGGGATGCGTCCGCCACCAGGCGCACACCACGCGATGCAGTCAGTTCGGGACCGTCGCCCCGGGGTGAAGCCACCCGGGCCAGGGTTACCTGCACGCCCGCCCGGCGCAGCACGTCGACGATACTGACGGTCTCGATTTCCTCGGAGCCGTCGCTTACGGGAACCAGGGCACAGGGGGTGGACAAGTTCAACCTCCGGATCGGGGCCAGGAAACCGACAGCATAGCCCGGCGCGCCGGAGTACGCACCTACAGGTCGAAGGCCCAACCGCAGGAGACCGTAGCCAGACTGTTGTTCGGCACCGGGTCGATATCAATACTGCGGAAATGGCTACGCACTTCGAGGCTGGCGCGCTTGACCCGCAGACCAAGGCCGTAGTTCAGGCCGAGGTAGGAATCATCCCGATAGTACCAGCCCAG
>QNDV01000357.1 GCA_003646045.1 bacterium | reverse complement strand
TCCGGGGTAGAAGCTGAAGCAGCCGGCCTTGCCTAGCGTACCTATGCGGCGACCCTTGTAGGTGGCGCCATGAGCCTGGGCGGCATCCTCCACAACCATCAGACCGTGCTTGTCGGCTATGGCCAGGATCGCGTCCATGTCGGCGGGCTGTCCATAGAGGTGTACGGGCAGGATGGCTTTCGTCCGCGGTGTAATGGCGGCCTCAAGCTTTGTCGGATCCAGATTATACGTCACCGGGTCACAATCCACGAATACCGGCTTGGCACCGGTCCAGGAGATGCCCTCCGCACTGGCGATGAACGTGTTCGCCGCGGTAATGACCTCGTCACCGGTACCCAGACCCAGGCCCTGCATCGCCAGGAAAAGCGCGTCGGTCCCGTTGCCGCAGCCCACACAATGTTCGGTGCCGATGTACGCCGCGAAGTCCGCCTCGAAGGATCGGGAGTTGATGAATGCGCAACTCTCCACGACGCCGCTGATGGCAGCATCCACCTCGTCCTTGATGGTCAGGTACTGGGCCTTGAGATCGACGAACGGGACTTTCATTGCGCTCTCCTCGGATTCGGACGGACCGACAGATAGGGTAGAATGGCTATGGTGAACCTGCTCCGGAGACAAACCGGGGCGATTCATCCACATGATGTCACACTTTCTATCGTCCAAGTCAAAAACCGTGTTAAGTTCTTTTAGCAGAGGAGAGTGCCAAGGCGCCCCGTCGGCCGCCGGGTCAGGACCTCGAGCGGCACGCAGGTGTTTCCACTGAGAGGCTAAATGGGTATGCAGCGATTCATTACGGCGAGCGTGGTTCTTCTCGGCATTCTCCTGGCTGCGTATGCATTTGCCACCCCCCCCACCTCCACCTCAAAACCCCAAAAACCCCCATCCCCCAACTTCACCCCCACTCGCACCCCCTTCCCCTGCACCGGCCGCCAGACCTTCAACGCCACCCTCGGCTGGTCCACCGTCGTCGTCGACAGCACCACCGACGCCGACAGCAACCTCCCCAGCTACGGCTGCCTCGAGTGGGACGAAACCGGCCCCGAGCACATCTACGAGATCGTGGTCACCGACACCATCGAACTGGTGGCCACCCTCTCCGGCCTGAACGAGGTAATCGACATCGACCTCTTCCTCATGACCGACTGCGACACCGACTCCTGCCTCGTGGGTGACAACACCGAACTGGCCGCCGTCCTGAGCCCCGGCACCTACTACCTGTCAGTCGACACCTTCGGCTCCGACAATCCCCCCGGCGGCCCCTACACCCTCACCCTCTCGGCCTTCTGGCCCGGCATTCCCGCCAATGCCTGCGCCTCCGCCGACACCACTTTCCATCCCTGTGACGAGGCCGCCGACCTCACTTCGACCCTCTTCGAGCAGCCCGACCTGCTGCGCAACTACGACTGCGACGGCGCGGGCACCATCTTCAGGGGCGGCGAACGATGGTACGCCCTGGCGACACCGTCCCTGCGCCTGGTCCAGCTGACGGCCATCCCGACCGCCTCGGCGGAGGCCCTCGATCTGGCCATGGGACTGTTCACCGGCTGCGGGAACGACAGCGAATGTCTGGCCTTCGTGGACGATGCCCTGGCCGGTTTTTCCGAGACCCTCGTCTGGCCCCACGCCGCGACGGAGCTCGATACGGTGTGGCTGGCGGTGGACAGTTACGCCGCCCCGGCGGACAGCGCCAGCGGGGCATTCGTCCTGGGCGTCGATTGCGGCACGGTGCCGGCCAAAACATCCAGTTTCGGCAGTTTCCGCGCGCGTTTCCGTTGAGAGCGCGCCGGCGGACTTGACCTCCGACCCTCCTTCCGCTTAATGTTCGCCCGCGCCGAGGATCGGCGTCCACGACCACGGAAGGTACCCCCATGGCCGCACCCCGCACGACGCGCACCAAGAAATCCGCCGAGACCCTGGCCAAGGGTCAGCGCGAGATCTCCATCAGCGAGTTTTTCACCAAGAACCGCCATCTGTTGGGTTTCGACTCCCCCGCCAAGGCGCTGCTGACCACCATCAAGGAGGCGGTGGACAACAGCCTCGACGCCTGCGAGGAAGCGGGCATCGCGCCGGAGCTGCTGGTGGAGATAAGGTCGGAAAAACCGGTGAGCCTGGGGCTGGAACTCGCCAGTGTCGACGAGGCCCCCGCGAAGAAGAACGGCAACGGCAAAACCGCCGGCAACGGCACCAACCGCGATGAGCGCTACACCATCATCATCGAAGACAACGGCCCCGGCATCGTGGCGGCCCAGATCCCGCGCATCTTCGGCAAGCTGCTCTACGGGTCGAAATTCCACAGCCTCAAGCAGAGCCGCGGGCAGCAGGGCATCGGCATTTCCGCCGCGGGCATGTACGGGCAGTTGACCACGGGCAAGCCGGTGACGGTCTACAGCCGCACCGGCGCCGACCAGCCGGCCCAGCGCGTGCAACTGCTGCTGGACATGAAGAAGAACGAGCCCCAGCTGCTGTGCAACGAGGAAACCGTCTGGGAAAAGGACCACGGCACCCGCATCGAGATCACCCTGACCGGCAGCTACAAGCGGGGCCAGCACTCGGTGGACAACTATCTCGAGCAGACGGCCATCGCCAACCCGCACCTGCATCTGACCTACGTGCCGCCCAAGGGCGACCAGGTGGTCTATCCCAACTCCACCAGCGAGCTGCCGGTGGAACCGCGGGAGATCCGGCCCCATCCCTACGGCGTCGAGCTGGGTATCCTGGCGCGCATGCTCAAGGACACCAAGAGTCGCAATCTGAACTCCTTCATGAAGGACGAGTTCTGCCGCGTGGGCGACAAGACCGCGGCGGCAATCTTCGAACACGCCGGCCTGCCGCCACGCAAGAATCCCCGGCGTCTGGTGCAGGACGATATCCAGAAGTTGCTGGACGCCATCGCCGAGACGAAGATCGCCTCGCCGCCCACCGACTGCCTCTCGCCCATCGGCGAGGACCTGGTGATGGCGGGGCTCAGAAGCGGGGTCGAGGCGGAATTCTACACCTCGGTCACCCGGCCGGCGGCGGTCTACCGGGGCAACCCCTTCCAGATCGAGGTGGGCATCGCCTACGGCGGCGAACTGCCCGGTGACGAGCTGGGCAAGGTCATGCGCTTCGCCAATCGCGTGCCCCTGTTGTACCAGGCCTCGGCCTGCGCCATCCACAAGGCGGTGCTGTCCAGCAACTGGCGCAGCTACGGTCTGCAGCAAAGCCGGGGCGCCCTGCCCACGGGCCCGCTGGTCATCCTCATCCACATGGCGTCGGTGTGGGTGCCGTTCACCAGCGAGTCCAAGGAAGCGGTGGCCCACTACCCGGAGATCATCAAGGAGATGCGCCTGGCCCTGCAGGAGGCCGGACGACGGCTGCAACGCCACATCCGACGCCGCGCCCGGGAGAAGGACGCCGCCAAGAAGCAGGGCTACATCCAGAAGTACATCCCCCACATCGGCAATGCGTTGCAGGAAATTCTCACCCTGGGCGACGCCGAACGGGAAGAGATCATCACCACCCTGACCGACACGCTCGAGCGCAGTCGCAAGCTCTAGAGGGGAAGCACGGCGTGGCCAAAAAGACCGGCAAGAAGAAGACGACCAGGAAGAAGACGGTGACGGAAAAGGACACCGGCCAGGCCGAGCTGGGTTTCGGGGCGCCGGCTGGCGACAAGTCCGCCGAAACGTCCAAGTCTGCCGGTTCTTCCACGCCTACGCCCACGCCCACGTCCAAGGACAGCGACACCTCCTTCAAGCCCGTCGCCCGCCGCATCCGCACCGAGTC
>QNDV01000356.1 GCA_003646045.1 bacterium | reverse complement strand
GCTGGCCCGCCTGGTTGGTGACCGCTTTGACCTTTTCTACCTGATCGCGGGCTGCTGTGCGGTGGTGGCGGGTTGGTTCTATTTCCGGCTCGACATGGGCCGGACCGATCCTCCGTCACGCCGTCTGATTTATCGCCGCGAGTACCACCTGTTCTATGCCATCAGTGCGCTGTTCGGCATTCGCAAGCAGATCTTCCTGGTCTTCGGGTCGTGGGTGCTGGTTTCGATGCACGGCGTGCCCGTGGCCACCATCGCGCTGCTGTATTTCGTGGCGTCGGCGTTGGGCGTGGTGCTCAGGCCCCTGCTGGGGGATGTCATCGACTGGTTGGGCGAACGCAAGGTGTTGGCCACCGACGAGGTCATGTTGCTGGTAGTGTGCCTGGTCTATGCCTTCGCGTCGGATGTGCTGCGGCCCCCCTACGATCTTTGGCTGCTGTACGCGGCCTACGTCCTGGACCACATCCTGTTCGCCTTGCGGGTGGCGCGTACCACGTATCTCAAGAAGATCGCCGTGGATCCCGCCGACATCACGCCCACCATCAGTCTGGGCATCACCATCGACCACGTTGTGGCCATGACCCTGCCCATCCTGTCGGGATGGATCTGGGAGCGGTACGGGCACCAGTGGGTGTTCCTGCTGGCGGGTGCCATCGCCGTGGGCGGGTTCTTTGTCTGCCTGCGGATCCGGGTACCGGACCCCATCGTGAAGGAGGCCTGAGATGGCCTGGACCGAATGGGTGGGCTACGGCGCCTCGGTGCTGATCGCGGCTTCGCTGATGATGAGTTCGGTGGTGAGGCTGCGTTGGCTGAACCTGGCCGGCGCGACGGTCTTCACCGTCTACGGCGTGCTGGTGCAGGCCTATCCGGTGGCGGTGCTCAATGCGTTGATGGTGGGGGTCAACCTGTGGCACCTGATGCGTATGGGGCGGCGGGAGGAACATTTTTCCCTGCTGGAAGTGGGTGGACCCGGCGACCCCCTGGTGGAGCTGCTGCTGACCGATCACCGGCAGGAGGTCGCGAGGCTTTTTCCCGACTATGATCCGGCGGGCCTGGACACGCCCCGGGCGACGGTCATCCTGCGCGATCTGGCCGCTGCGGGAGTGGTGGTATGGACGCTGGCCGACGGGACCGTGCGCATCCACCTGGATTGGGTGCGGCCGGCATTTCGTGATCTGCGTTGCGCACGGTTTTTCCTGGAGGAGATGACGCCTGTCTGGCGTGGTACGGGGGCGCGACGCGTGGTCAGTCCGGCCGGTGGGCAGACGCACCATGATTATCTGCGGCGCGTGGGCTTTCGGGCTGACGGGAACACTGAATTCGTGTGGGAATTGGCCCAGGATCCCCCGGGGGAGCCCGGCTAGGCCCAAGGCACGCTCATATTCAGAGCCGCCAGCTTGCCCTCGAACTCCTGCCGCTCCCGGTGCCGCGTCCAGCCGCCCTTTTTCGATTCCCTGAGCCAGCCGTTCCGGCGGGCGATCCCGCAGGCCAGTTCGTCGTCCCGGGCCCCCACCGCCGCCAGTATCTCCGTCTCGATGCGCGAGAAATGGCTGGCGCCGAAGCGGTAGTCCTCGAAGGCCTCCCAGGTCAGGGGCATCCAGCGGGCGACAATGCGGCGGCCGATAACCGTGGCGTAGTCGCGGATCTCCTGCTGGGCGTGGCTGTCCATGCGCAGGGACAGGAAGTGCAGCAGGTTGTGCAGGTCGATCTTCCAGTACGCCTCGGTGTAGGTGCACAGGGGCAGATCCTTGCGGGCCTGCTCCCGGGCCACGCCCCGCTCCAGGCGGTCCTTGTAGATGCCGCGAGCCAGTTCGTGCAGTTCGTGTTCCGAGTTGGTAAGGATCCTGCCTTCCTGGTCCGACAGCAGATCGCCGCTGCCCTGCTTGTTGTCCGCGGCCTGGGTGCGCCACTGGTCGGGAGCGGTTTGCTGGGAAGCGTTGATGGCGACGGAATAGCGGGTGCTGTACTCGTTCGTAGAGGCAGTTCTATGCCGTATCCACTGCCGCCACGCATCCATGGGTACCCGCAGGTGCAACTTCAATTCGCACATCTCGAAAGGCGTCGTGTGACGATGGCGCAGCAGGTAGCGGATCAGTCCGCGGTCGTCGGATGTCTTCTTCGTCCCGGTACCGTAGCTGACGCGGGCGGCCTGGACCACCGCCGCGTCGTCGCCCATGTAGTCCACCACGCGCACGAATCCGTCGTCCAATACGGGAAAGGCCCGCCCCAGGATCTCGTCGAGGGCTTCGACCTGGGGGCGGGGAAGTTTTTCGGCCTGCTGGTCACTCTGGCGATCCATGTGGTCTCCGTTCCTGGTCCCTGCTGAAGTCCTGGTCCTAGCTGAAGGCGCCGTCGATGGCGCCGTCGACCATATCATCATCCGCGTGTTCGGGCATGGTGACGCTCATGAGCGGTTCGGCCTCCATGGCCTGTCGCATGGCGAATTCCGCACCGGGATTGCGGGCCCACGCCCGTCGTGCGATGCCGTTGTTCACATCCCAGTGCAGCATGTTCGCGAGGCGCCGGTCCGCCGCGTCGCTGCCGTCGAGCAGCATACCGAAGCCGCCGTTCACCACTTCGCCCCAGCCCACGCCGCCGCCGTTATGCAGTGACACCCAGGTGGCGCCCCGGAAGGCGTCACCGATGACGTTCTGCACTGCCATGTCCGCGGTGAACATGCTGCCGTCCTTGATGTTGCTGGTTTCGCGGTAGGGGCTGTCGGTGCCCGACACGTCGTGGTGGTCGCGGCCCAGCACCACCGGGGCGGTAATCTCACCCCGGGCAATGGCCGCGTTGAAGGCGGCGGCGATGGCCCGTCGGCCCTCGGCGTCGCTGTAGAGGATCCTCGCCTGGCTGCCGACCACCATGCGGTTGGCGCCGGCCTGGCGGATCCAGCGCAGGTTGTCCAGGTACTGCTGCTTGGTGTCGGTGGGAGCCTGGGCGGCCAGGGCCTCGATGACGTCGCCGGCGATACGGTCGGTGGTCTCGAGGTCGGCCGGGTCACCACTGGTGCAGACCCAGCGGAAGGGTCCGAAGCCGTAGTCGAAGCACAGGGGCCCCATGATATCCTCGACGTAGCTGGGGTACTTGAACCCGCCGCCCGGTCGGGCGATGTCGCAGCCGGCGCGGGAACACTCCAGCAGGAAGGCGTTGCCGTAGTCCCAGAACCTCATGCCCTTGGCGACGCAGGCCTCTATGGCGGCCAGGTGACGGCGCAGGGATTCCTGCACCCGGGTCTTGAACGTACCCGGATCGGCGATCATCAGGTCGTTGCTTTCCTGGTAGTCCATTCCCGCCGGATAGTAACCACCGGTATAGGGAATGTGCAGCGAGGTCTGGTCACTGCCCAACTCGACGGTGATATCGCTGTCGGCCAGGGCTTCCCACAGATCCACCACGTTGCCGCTGAAGGCCAGGGTCACCGCATCCCGTGCGGCCTTGGCCGTACGGATCCGTTCGAGCAGAGCCGGCAATTCCGTGAAGACCTCGTCCACCCAGCCCTGCTCGTGGCGCTTGGCCACTGCGTCGGGATTGATTTCCGCCAGTACACCCACGCAACCGGCAATTACGGCTGCCTTGCCCTGGGCGCCGCTCATGCCACCCAGGCCGCTGCTGACGTAAAGCTTGCCGGCCAGGGGATTCTCGCCGCCACCGGTGAGATAACGCCGTCCCGCACCCAGGATGGTGATGGTCGTCCCGTGCACGATGCCCTGGGGTCCGATGTAGATGAAGCTGCCCGCGGTCATCTGTCCGTAGCTGGTAACGCCCAGAGCCG
>QNDV01000355.1 GCA_003646045.1 bacterium | reverse complement strand
CCCCGGCCTCGAACCTGGCCTCCAGGGAGTCCAGGTTCACCAACTGGAACGCCTTCTTGAAGATGTTCGTGAACCCGCGCTTGGGCAACCGACGGTTCAGGGGCATCTGGCCACCCTCGAACCAGGGCGGGATGCCGCCACCGGAACGGGCCTTCTGTCCCTTGTGTCCGCGACCACCGGTCTTGCCCTGGCCGGAGCCCGGACCGCGCCCGCGGCGCTTCTTGTCCCGGTTGGCGCCCTTGGGCGCACCGATGTTGTTCAACTTGAGCATGTCTACTCCACCTCTTCCACGTTCACGAGGTGCTGGACCTTGAAGACCATGCCGCGAATGGACGGCGTGTCCTCCTGGACAACCGATGTCTGGTGGCGCCTGAGGCCTAGACTCTCGATGATCCGGCGATGCTTCTGGGGCCGCCCGATCAAGCTGCGCACCTGGGTAATCTTCAGTTTACTCATCGTCGCCCTGCTCCTTCTTGACCCGCTTCTCCAGACCGAGCACCTCGGGCACGCTCAGACCGCGCTTGGCGGCGATATCCTCCACCGTGCGCAACTGGTTCAACCCGTCCATGGTGGCCTTGACCACGTTGTTCGGGTTACGCGAGCCGAGCTGCTTGGTGAGAATGTTCTTCACTCCCGCCGCCTCCAGGATGGCGCGCACGCCACCGGCGGCGATGACACCCGTACCGGGACTGGCCGGCTTCAGCAGCACACGGCTGGCTCCGAAACGGCCGATCACCTTGTAGGGGATGGTGTCGCCGACCATGGGGACGGTGACCTGGGAACCACGGGCGGCCTCGCTGCCCTTGCGGATCGCATCGGCGATCTCGTTGGCCTTGCCCATGGAGACGCCGACCTTGCCCTTGCCGTCACCCACGGTGACGATGGCACTGAAGCTGAACCGGCGCCCGCCCTTGACCACCTTGGCCACACGGTTGATGTTGATCACGTTCTCGTGCATGTCCGAGCCCTGGTCACGGTCACGACCACCGGGGCGTCCACGCCCGCCGGGGCCACGTCCACCGGGACCACCGGGACCGCCGGGGCCACGTCCACGCCCACCGGGACCGCCGGGACCGCCGGGACCACGTCCACGTCCACCGGGACCACCAGGGCCACCGGGACCACCAGGGCCACGTCCGCCGGGACCACCGGGTCGTTGGTTATTCGAGAAATCCGCCATCTGCCTTGCTCCTGTTCCTCCGGCCGTGCGGCCGGCAGTTCCTGCTAGACCTTGACGCCGCCGTCGCGAAGACCGCGGGCCAGGGCGGCAACGCGCCCGTGATAGAGATAGCCGCTACGGTCGAAGACCATGGACTTGATGCCCTTTTCGGCGGCCAGGGCCGCCACGGCCTTGCCTACACCGTAGGCAGCGGCACACTTGCCGCCGACACCCTTGGGGGCCTCGACGTTTTCGAGGCTGGTCCCGCTGCTGCTCAGCAACGTACGCCCCTCATCGTCGTCCACCACCTGGGCATAGATGTTCTTGTGGCTCCGGAACACACTGATCCGGGGCCGTGCGGCGGTTCCGTGCAGACGCTTGCGGATGCTCCGCTTGCGCTTGTTCCTGGATTCACGCCGTTTCTTACTGACACTGCTCATGACTCGTCACCTCCGGCCGGGCCGGTCTGCTACTTGCCCGCGGCCTTGCCGGCCTTGCGCACGATGAATTCACCCTCGTAACGGATACCCTTGCCCTTGTAGGGCTCGGGTTTGCGATACGCACGAATTTCTGCGGCAACCTGGCCGACGCACTGCTTGTCGATCCCCGAGACCTCGATGTGGGTCTGGTCGGGACAGTTGATCGAGATGCCGTCGGGTATGGCATACTCCACCGGATGGCTGAACTGCAGCTGCAGATCCAGGATCTAGCCCTTGACTTGGGCGCGATAACCGACACCCACGATCTCGAGCTTCTTCGTGAACCCCTCCGTGACACCGGTCACCTGGTTGGCGATCAGCGCACGGACCAGCCCGTGTCGGGCCCTCATGGTCTTGCTGTCGACGGAGCGGGTGATGGTCAGCATGCCGTCCCCGGTCTCGTAGACGAGACCTTCGGGAACGTGCTGGCTGTGCTCACCCTTGGGTCCCTTGACCACGGACGTGTTGCCGTCAACCTTGACGGTCACGCCACTGGGCAGGGGAATCGGGTTTTTACCTATGCGCGACATTCTTCTTTCCTCCGCTTGTCCGGACCGGGCCGGTATCGGGTTCTACCAGACTTCACAAAGCACTTCGCCGCCGATGCCACGCATCCGGCACTGGTGCCCCGTGAGAATACCCTGGTTCGTGGACAGTATACTGACACCGTAACCGCCACAGACCTTCGGGATATTGTCCTTGCCCGCGAAGATCCGGCGACCCGGGCGACTGACCCGGCGAATACCCTCGATGACACCCACGCGCTTGCCGTCGCGGGCGTAGTATTTCAGGTACAGACGCAGATCACCCTGGGCGGTGCTGTCAATCGTCTCGAACCTGTCGACGTAGCCCTGCTTGACCAGCAGTTCAGCCACGGACAGTTTCAGGTTCGAAGCGGGTATGTCCACCTTGCGGTGACCCGCCTGGATCGCGTTCCGGATGCGGGTCAACATGTCCGCAATGGGATCGGTCATGCTCATGGAATCTCTCCTGTTCCTTCTTGCCGGCTACCAGCTCGACTTGGTGACACCGGGGATGTCGCCGTTAAGCGAAAGTTCACGGAAGCAGATCCGGCAGATGCCGAACTTGCGGATATATCCCCGGGGCCGGCCACAGCGACGGCACCGGTTGTAGGCACGCACCTTGAACTTGGGCTTGCGCTGGGCTTTGGCGATCAATGCTTTCCTGGCCAAGACTTAATCCTCCTTAACTCCGGAACGGCATGCCCAGGAGCGACAACAGCTCCCGGCCCTCTTCGTCGTTCTTCGCCGAGGTCACGATGGTGACGTTCATGCCGCGGTGCTCGTCGATCTTGTCGTATTCGATCTCCGGGAAGATCAACTGGTCCTTCAGTCCCAGCGTGTAGTCCCCGTTGCCGCTCAGACGAGTCGACACACCGCGGAAATCGCGGATACGCGGCAGGGCCACGTTGATGAACCGGTCCAGGAACTCCCACATGCGCACATCGCGCAGCGTGACGCAGGCACCGATGTGCATACCCTCACGGAGCTTGAAGTTCGAGATGGACTTGCGCGCCCGGGTCTTCACTGCCTTCTGGCCCGTGATGACCCCCAGCTCGTTCACCGCGTGCTCCAGCATCTTGGGGTTGGTGGGCGCCTTACCCAGACCCATGTTGATCACGACCTTCATCGGCTTGGGCACCTGCATGGCGCTCGTGAAACCGAATTTTTCGGTGAGGGCGCTGATTACTTCGCTCTCGTACCGTTCCCGCATGCGGGGTTTGACAGCAGCAGCCATCTTCTTTTCCTCCACGACGCTAGTCGTTCAGCATTACGCCGCTCTTCTTGCTGACGCGTGCGCGGCTGCCGTCCGAGAGCATTTCCTTGCCGATACGGGTCGGTTTGCCCGAATTGGGACAGACCAGCATCAGGTTACTTGCGTTGATCGGGCCTTCCTTCTCGATGATCCCGCCCTGGGGAACATCCTTGCTGGCCCTGGTATGACGCTTGAGCAGGTTCACCTTCTCGACGATGACGCGGTTCGAATCGGGGAAGACCTTCAGGATCTTGCCCTCCATGCCCTTGTCATTGCCGGACATGACCCTCACGTTGTCGCCCTTGCGGATCCGTATCCCAGAACCTCCGGGGCCAGCGAAACGACCTTCATGAATATCTT
>QNDV01000354.1 GCA_003646045.1 bacterium | reverse complement strand
TGGACATTCAGTTCTTCCTGCCGCAGAAGCCTCAGCAGCCGCAGGCGCGAGGCATCGCTCAGCGAATGGAAGAGGGCGGCGGGGTCGTTCACAGGCGTCAAGTTCATCTCCCGGTAGGGCCGATTTCACTTACATATAGGAGGACAATGGGATCGCCGCAAGCAAAATATAACAAAATATGCATACATGTATCTACTCTCTATTGGGCCAATACAAGCAATCTTGACAGTTTCGTCAATGAACCCAGTTCTTGAAATGTGCCGCATTCCTGGCGCGGCAGCTTCAGAAGATCGGCAAGGGGGATAACATGTCCGCGAACCGGGACCTGGTCTTTCGCACCGGGTCGGGACAATCGTGGTGAGAGTCAGTCAGGTCGGCGTTGCAGCGAGGCGTACCAGAGCAGGTCACTGAGGGGCAGGATGGCCAGATCCGGCGCTTCCAAAGCCAGGCCGTCGGCAATCTGCCCCAGGCAGCCGGGATTGGAACTTACCACCAGATCCGCACCGGTGGCCGCCAACAGCCGTCCCTTGCGGCGTCCCAATTCCTCCGACATTTCCGGATAACGCAGCCCCCAGGCACCGCCGCTGCCGCAGCAGACTTCAGCCTCCTGGGGTTCCAGCACCTCCAGACCCGGTATGCGCCCCAACAGGATCCGCGCTTCTTGCCACACGCCCTGTCCATGACGCAGATGACAGGGATCGTGAATGGCTACCCGCAGCGGTATCTCGGCCCCGACCGGCAGGGATGTTGCGGCCAGTCGCACTGTCAGGTCCTGGACCCGGGATGCCATATGGTCGTCGTACTCCCGAAGTTCCAGCCCACAACCGGCTGCTTCGGTCACCACCGCCATGGTGGGTGTCGCTGCCAGGGCCTGCCGGTTGCGACGGTGTAGATCCGCAGCCCGGCCAGGCCGTCCGCTGTGGGAGGCCAGAGCTCCGCAGCAGTCCTGACCGGGCGCCTCGATGATGTCGTGTCCCGACCACCCCAGCAGTTGGCGTGCGCGACGCGCCGTGCCAGGCAGCAGACCTTCGTTGGCACAGCCGCCAAAAAACACCACCGGGTCGCCCGTTCCCGGCACGGCATCCGGACACCGCCAGCCACCGCTGCGGCCACAGAGTGCATCAAGCTGTCTCACCAGCGCCCCGTCGCCCAGGGGAGCACGGGGTGTACTGGCCAACAGACGGGCCGGCGACCACCGGGCCAGACGGCGGCGCCAGTGTGATCCGAGCACCAACCGCAGGGTGGACACAGCCACCGTCGACAACCGGCGCACAGCAGTCAACCAACCACGGCGGTCCAGACGGCGGAGGACAAAGCCCGGTACGGCGGCCCTGTCATTCACCCGGCCGGCGGCCAGGGTCTGGCCCATCTCCAGCAGGGTGAATGGCACACCGCCGGGGCAGGCCGCTTCACAGGCACGGCACCCGATGCAGGCGTCGAAAGCCTCCAGGAAGGACGCATCGTGTTTGCCGGCCAATGACGCGCCGAGCAGGACGAGACGCCCCCGGGGAGATTGCACTTCGTCGCCCGTAGCCAACCAGGTTGCACAGTGGGGCAGGCACAACCCGCACTCGACGCAGCGCCGCAGCAATTGCTCCAGGTCCTGCTCCAGTTCAGGTGTCGCCACGTTCCACCTCCGACGCTGCGGCCCCTGGGCCCGGTGACATCCAGGCGGGAGTGGGCAGCGATCCGTCGGGATCGAATACATTTTTCAGGCCGCGCAACAGCGCCAGCGGCACGCCGCCCGGAGGCCTCGGCAACGGTGTCGGTTCAGCGTCCAGCCAGACCACATCACTTCCTTCGCCGGTGACGGTCCCCGGAATCCAGGTCCGCGCGGGGGAACGGGTCGAGATCCAGCGCGGGGCAGCGGGGGGCACCGTGCCAAGCCCCACGGTCCAGTCGCCGGCATCCAGACTCCACCCGGGCAGTCCCGCCTCTTTGAGCAGGGCCGTCGCTTCAGCCGTGGTGCCGTCGGCCCGGTGGATCACCTCCCCCACCTTCTCGAGCCGCTCCAGCCAGGCATCCAGATCCCAGGGCCTACGACGTCCCGCCACCAGAACCCACAAACAGCCGGCCGCGGCGTCAGCCACCACCGTAGGCGCCCCGGGCCCCGGCGGACGGTCGCCCAACAGTGGCGCCAGGCGCGGCATGACTACAGCGGGGGCTCCCGCCAAACCGCGGATCGCCAGATATTGCGGCACCGGGGCCAACTTGAAGGTCATGGCCCGCGGCCGCGCCAGAACGCCGCCGCTGCCCACCAGCAGATGAGTCAGGTCATAACCCGCCACGTTCTTGAAAACAGGAGCGCCGGTATGGAAGAGGCGACCGGTCCCGTCCTCGGCCCAGATCTCCAGTACGACATCCCGCACCCCGCTGCCACCGACCAGTGGTGGTCCGCCATGGGCCTGATCCAACAGCATCCCTGCACGCCCCAGGGAGCCTAGCCCCGGCCGCGCGCTGCCTCGCAAGCCACCCACCGGTATCCAGAACCCCCGCGCCACGGCTTCCGACTGGACGGCATCCAGGTCTGCCGTCGCCGGTACGGTGACCGTCAGATTCTCCCAGGCAAAGTCCACTTCCGTAGGCACCGGCGGAACCTCCGCCCATTCGACACCTGGACCAGGCAGCACCTTGCCGGGATTCATGAGGTTCCGGGGATCGAACAACTCCTTGATTCCGGTCATGAGGCGGGCTGTTTCCCCGTCGATCTGCCAGGGCAACACGTGTAGCTTCTCGAGCCCCACACCGTGTTCACCGGTGGCGCTGCCTCCCAGTTCGAGGGCCAGCCGGATGATGGCGTCAGCTGCCGCATGGGCTCGTCGCGTGGCATCAGGATCCCGGTCGTCGTAGTGCACCCCCGGATGCAGATTGCCGTCGCCGGCGTGGAAGGCCGTCGCCACCTCCACACCGTGATCCGCCTTGATGGACTGGATGTCCGTAACAAGACGGGGCAGTCTGCCCAGGGGCACTACCACATCCATGGTCACATAACTGGGAGCCAGACGACCCACGGCGCCGAATGCCTTCTTGCGGCACATCCACAACCGGTCCCGTTCCTGATCGTCCGCTGCCACGGTAACGGTACGGGCTCCCGCATCACGCAACAGATCACCGGCAAGCTCGGCGTCCTCGGACACCTCGTCGGGATGACCGGCGAATTCCACGATCATCACCGCATCGCAGTCCGACGGAAAACCGAAGGCGAAGGCGGCCTCCACCGCCACCAGCATGACCCGGTCCACCATTTCCACAGCCACCGGCAGCAGACCGGCACCCAGCAGGCGCACCACCGCTCCGGTGGCTTCATCCAGCCGGTCGAATACCGCCAACAGGGTTGCCGCCGCCGCAGGGTCCGGCAACAGTGCCAGGTCCGCCGCCGTCACCGCACCCAGGGTGCCTTCGCTGCCGCACAGCAGGGCGACCAGGTCGATGCCGCGACCGGCGGGAGCGGCCGGGTCGGTGATCCAGCTGTGACCTGTCGCGTCGACCCATTCCAGTCCATGGAGATGCTGCAGGGTTACGCCGTGGCGCAAACAGTGGGGTCCACCGGCATTCTCGGCGATATTGCCGCCGATGGTCGCCGCCATCTGGCTGGAAGGGTCGGGAGCGAAATGCAGCCCCACCGGCCGGGCATGGCGGCTGACCTGTTCGTTCAGGACACCGGCTCCGGCTGTGACCCTCGCCCCGGCCACATCCACCGGACCGAGGCGGTTCAAACGGGCCAGCGACAGGACTAACGCACCTGCGGGAGGTACCGCGCCGCCACTGAGTCCCGTACCCGTACCCCGGCAG
>QNDV01000353.1 GCA_003646045.1 bacterium | reverse complement strand
GAATACCGGACTGGTTGCCCAGGGTCAGACCGTCGGGATTGACCCGGTCGATACCCAGGACATACTCGAGATTGGAATAAATACGGTTCTGGTATCTCCCGGTACCCATCAGGGGGGTGATATAGACAGCCTCGGTCTTGAAGACACCATCCTCCAGGTTCGCGTCCCTCCAATAGCCGCTGAACCCCAGACTACCTGCGACCACATGACCCCGGTCATTGATGTAGATGCCGATGGATTCCACCGACCCGGCCGTCCGCCGGTGGTATTCCCCATCCTCGTAACCGGCGCTCGCCTTGATGGTCATGCCGCGGGGCAGATCCTCGGCCTCGCCCATGCGGAACAGGTAACTGGTCTTGACGTCGATGCGGCGCTGAAAGGTCAACCCGCCGAGAGTCGTACGTTGGTTGTGGTACCTCTGCAGGGTATCGGCATCCACTTCGGCCGGTCGGTCAAGGTAGTTGCGCCGCAGATGACTGAAAGCCGGCGTCAAGGTGCGACGCGCCCCGGTACGGTAGGCTTTCCCCTTCGTCACCGGGAAGACACGACCCGCCCAGTAGTCGAGGTCCTCATGCCGATCGGGAACCCCTCCGTTGTCCCGCGCCGTCAGATCCGCCACGCGCAGACCACCCACCCAGCGGATACGGTAGTGCCGGTTGCGACGCTCGATACTGATAGTGCGGTTGAGAGCCTGCCACGAGTCCTCATAGGCTATCAGTCCATCGATGAACGTCCCGCCGATATTCTCCCGGGACAGGGAGCCGAAATATCCCAGACTGGGATCACCGGCCCGGTTGATGATGAAACGGTTGTCGAAGCGGATGCCGCGACCGGCCAGGTTGGTGGTGTACAAGCCCACGTTGTAGCGATCGCTGGTGATGATGGTGCCGGTTACGCCCAGGGGCCAGCGGTCCCGGTACTCGACGATCACCGCCACCGAATCCGTGTCCGGATCCATGGGCAGCACGAGGACCCGCGCATCGTTGATGTATTCCAGACCGCGCAGCAGGCGCTCGCTGTCGGCGATGGCAAAGGGCTCCAGCGAATCGCCACTATCGAAGAGCAGGAACTGGCGCACTACGCTTTCGTTGGTGTAGGAGCGGAATTTGCCGGCCAGGACGCTGAGCCACACGCTGGTTGATGACGCGTTGGAATCGGGCATTTCCGTGAAGCGCAATACCGAATGGACTATGACTACATCTATCCGCTTGCCGGCGTACTGTTCGTACTGGTCAACCAGCACCTCGGCCCGGCCATCCAGTTCGTCACCTTCCTGGGGTGCCCGACCGAAGAACCGATGCAGTGTTCTCACCAGCCAGGAGCGCTGCTCGACGACGTCCTCTTCCCAGACCGTCGCCAGGGAATCCCGCCGGGCGTCCGATTCGGCCGGCGTCCCGGCTGCGGTGTCTGCAGCATTCCCCGGCAAGCAGGTCGCCATCACGACCAGAACCGACAGCAGAAGAATGCCGGACCACGTCCGCATTGGTTCAGGCTCCGCAGCAGCGCTTGAATTTGCGACCACTGCCACAGGGACACGGATCGTTGCGGCCCACCTTGGGGGCATCCCTCACTACTGGCTTGCGTGTGCCCGCCTCCCCCTCGCGAAAGAACCACTGGTCATCGAGACGATCAAACTCGGCGACCTCGTGGTACTGCTGCACCTCGCCGTCCAGGGTATAGCTGGCCATGAACTCCACCGTGCCGGTGTCATCGCCCTCGCCGCCGCCCGTGGTGGCCAAGATCTCCAGCCCGTGCCATTCGCTGCGCTCGGCCCAGTTGCGGGCATTGTCGGCATCATACCCTTCCCGGTGGTCCGGATGGATGGTGTCGGCCACGTAATCCATTTCGGACAGGGTGTAGGCCGTGTAGCGGGCCCGCATGCAGGCTTCGGCGGTGGCCGCCGCCCGCACGCCCTTCAGCGCCGGTTCACAACAGTCGGCAAAGGAGGATCCGGATCCGCACGGACAGTCCATGTCCATCTCCCGTATTGCTAGTAGAAGGGCCGCCGGTCACGCCGGCGGCCCTGGATCAAAACCGGCTGGCACCGCGCGTTCCTAGGCCGCGTTGCGAGCCGAACGATAGAGGTAGTAGCCCAAGCCGCAGAAGACGAACAGCGTCAACACCGCCGACCAGGGGCTTTCCGTTGCCCAGTGGGACAGGCCCAGGACGTGGTCAACGCTCCAGCCATCGTTGCCCGAGACCATGATCCCGGTGTAGCGAATGGCCGCCGCCAACACACCCATGATGGCGCCGCCGGCCACGAAGCCGCTGGCCAACAGGGTACCCCGCTCCTTGCGCTTGCCCTGCTGCTTCTCGCTGCCGCCCTGTCCCACCCAGTGGGCGATAAGGCCACCCGCCAGCACCGGCGTATTGACCGACAGCGGCAGGTACATGCCCAGGGCGAAGGCGAGGGTCGGCAGACCGGTCCATTCAAGGATCAGCGCCATGATCACGCCGGCCATGTACAGCAGCCACGGTGCCGGTTGCCCCGTCATCAGCGGCTCGATGACCGCGGCCATGGCGTTGGCCTGGGGCGCGGGCAGGGCGTCGCTGGTAAAGCCGTAGGTGGCGTTCAGCAGCATGATGACGCCGGTAACAGACACCGCCGCCACGATGGTACCCAGGAACTTCCACTTTTCCTGCGTGCCGGGCGTCGTGCCCAGCCAGTAGCCGATCTTCAGATCGCTGACGAAGCCGCCGGCCATGGACAGGGCCGTACACACCACGCCGCCGATGAGCAACGCGGCCACCATGCCCTCGGGGCCACTGAGACCCACCGCCCGCAGGATCACCGAGCTGATGATCAGCGTCATGAGGGTCATGCCCGACACCGGGTTGCTGCCCACGATGGCGATGGCGCGGGCGGCCACGGTGGTGAACAGGAAGGAGATGCCGCCGACTATGAGCAGTCCGACGAAGGCCTGCAGCATGGACACACCCGGCACCATGAACCAGAAGAACAGGAACACCACGGCCAGGACCACGAAGGTGAGGATCGTCACCAGGTTCAGGGGGAGGTCCTTCTGGGTCCGGTCGTCTTCGACCCGGTCACCACCCTGCTTGCCGGCCTGCGCGGCCAGCTTCACCGCACCCACGATGATGTCGCGGCTCTTCCAGACACCGATCAGGCCGGCCATGGCGATGGCGCCGATACCCACGGGCCGCACGAACTGGGTGAAGATATCACCGGTGCTGAGGGCCTCGAGGGCCGGCAGCTGGTACATGACACCCTTCACATGGACGCCCTTGCCCAGGATGCCGATCATGGGCACCATCACCCACCAGCTCAGGAACGAACCGCAGGCGATGATCAGGGCGTAGCGCAGGCCGATGATGTAACCCAGGCCCAGCACCGCTGCTTCGGTCAGCATGTGGAACTCGAGGCGCACCTTCTCGCTGACGGTGCGGCCCAGGTTGAAAGCTGTCGTGGAAAAGGTCTCACGCCAGAAGCCTATGGTCTGGTGGCTGAGTACCTGGTAGAGCATGGCGATACCCGCGCTCTTGAGCAGCACCATGGCCTGGCCGCTGTCCGACTCGCCGGCCATGAGCACCTCGGTGGATGCGGTGGCCTCGGGGAAAGGGAACTCGCCGTGCATATCCTGGACGAAATAACGGCGGAAGGGAATGAGCAACAAAATACCCAGGAACCCACCCAGCATGGAGGCCAGGCACATCTGCATGAAATTGGTCTTTTCAGCCAAGCCCAGAATATAAATACCAGGCAGGGTGAAGATGGCCCCGGCCACCACCACTCCGGATGCGGAGCCGATGGACTGGATCATCACGTTCTGCTG
>QNDV01000352.1 GCA_003646045.1 bacterium | reverse complement strand
CCCGCCTTCAGTTTGATATTCCCGGTATCTGTAGCAGTTGTTCCAACAGTAATCGCCTGGTTAACTGTTAAGGCTTCACCTTTTGATTCTATATCCAGATCTGAATCACCGTGCATAATAACAATTGCACGGTTATTACCCAGCGTTAAAGTTCCTCCGCTAGGCGTTGAATTATTCCTGACATAAATATCACCGGAATTAGCGACTCCACTGCTGGCATTGTCAAGCGTACTGACATCAAGGAAGTCAACAATCGTTTGAATTTCATCAGTATCACCGCCAGCTGTACCAATCGAGCCCGTCAGGGCTGTCATATCAAGACTCCTGGCAGTAACTTTGAAATTTTTGTCACCACCATTTAAAATAGCACCGGCAAGTAAGGTAACGTCATTGTCAGTTCCATTTTGATTGAAGTCCGTGGCGGCCTCTATTGTTAAGTCTGCTGTATTAGTTGCGCTACCGATAACGATATCGCCACCATCCATCCCTGTTGTAAAGACGCCAATTTCTGCATTGGTCAAAATGAATGTTCCTGCGCCTGCTGCACCCAGATCTATATCCGTTGTATCCTGACCAGGTTCAAGTGTCAGTGTCCCTGTAGTTGAAAAGGCGTCATCGCCTGCATTGGTTGTATTTATGGCAACGTCGTCCGCTGTAATTGTGATATTGCCACCACTGGAAGAAACAACATCAATATTTGCATTCTGTGTATAGGTGCCCGTACCTAGAGCAATTATGATGTTTCCAGTTGTTGTAGTGATATTGCCATCAATAGCCGCAGAGTTATTACCGTTATCAATATTGATCCCACTGTTTGCGGTCAGGTCAGTACCACCAATATTGGTAAAATTATTTGTGGCACCGGAAAAATCTATACTCGTGGTACTCGTGGAAACACCTTGCAATGTTGCTGCAGTGATCGTACCCGATTGCGTTAATGCGCCGCCGGATTTAGTGACTTCAAGGACATTGAAAGCCGAACCATCTGCAGTAATTTGTTGGGCACCACCGCCATCAAATGTCACCGTGCCACTATTATGTGTGAACGTACCACCACTCTTGGTCCAGTCACCTGCCACCGTAAATGCTCCAGCTGATGGTGCGGTTAATGTTCCGCTCGATATCACGACATTGCCGTCAGCATCAATGACACCGGTCGTTGCCGTCAAGGTGCCACCATCAACAGTTAAGGTTCCCGTTGTCGTCAGCGTGTCCCCACTGATATCCAAAGTACCCGCTGTTACATTCAAGGTACTGTCTGTCGGCAGATCATCTTGCGTGGTCAGCGTACCGCCACCCTTGCTGACTATCAGGATGTTGAAATTATCACCATTCGAGGTCACCTGCTGGGCACCCGTACCATCAAATGTCACCGTTGAACCGGTGCTATCGAATGTATCAGCATTGACCCAATTACCAGCTATCGTAATATTCTGACTGTTTGCTTCCAACGTGCCACCACCACCGGCGATGTTCAGGTTACCGTTTACATCAAGCGTATCTTGTAACTGCACGCCTGAGCCATCCACTGTGAAGTTATTAAACGTTGAACCACTACTGGTTATATTCTGCGTCGAACCACCATCAAACGTTACTGTGTTTGAATCCGCGTTAAAGGTACCACCGCTACTGTCCCAGTTACCATCAACGTCGATGTCAAACGTCGCCTCATCCAGACTTGCAGTATTAGAAAGGGTCAGATCGCCGTCTACATCCAGTGCACTTGCTAGAGTTACTGCCGTACCTGCACCATCTGCGACAAAGTGAAAGAAGAAATTTGTCCCAGCCGTGGTCACACTCTGCGCACCACCACCATCAAATGTCACTGTGTTTGCCCCCGGATTGAAGGTGCCACCACTGTCGTCCCAGTTTCCTGCGACTGTGATGTCGTTACCGTTCTCGTCCAGGCTGGCCGTATTGGAAATTGTCAGGTTGCCATTTACATCCAGAGTACTCTGTAAATCCGCAACTGTGCCTGCCTGATCCACAGTAAAGTTAAAGAAGTTATTTGTTCCGCCCGTTGTCACCGTCTGGGTTCCACCACCATCAAACGTTACTGTGCCATTTGTGGCCGTGAACGTGCCACCACTATCATCCCAGTTACCAAGTATAAAGATATCATTGCCGTTCACATCCAGAGTGCCACTCGTAACAGTCAGGTCACCATCTACATCCATTGAATCCTGTAACTGGGACGTGTTACCCGTACCGTTTACTTCAAAGTCAAAGAAGTTATTCGCACCACCTGTGGTCACCTGTTGAATACCAGTCCCATCAAATGTCACTGTGTTACTCACAGCCGCGAAGGTACCACCACTGCTATCCCAGTTACCTGCGACCGTGATGTCATTGCCGTTTTCATCCAGATCACCTGATGTCAATGTCAGGTTACCATTTACATCCAGAGCATCTTGTAACTGCACACCCGTGCCATTCACCGTGAAGTTATTGAAATCGGAGTTCGCAGCGTCAATATCCTGTGTCGCACCGCCATCAAACGTCACCAGGTTCCCCGCAGCGGTAAAAGTACCACCATTACTGTCGTCCCAGTCTCCTGCGACCGTGATGTCAAAACCGTTCTCATCCAGATCACCTGAATCTAATGTCAGGTTGCCATCAACATCAAGGGCATCTTGTAACTGCACGCCTGTGCCATCCACTGTGAAATTGTTAAACGCGTCACCACCACTGGTCACACTTTGTGTCGCACCACCATCAAAGGTTACCGTACCGGTACTTGCTGTGAACGTGTCATTATTTAGCCAGGTACCTGCGACTGTGATGTCCTCGGTATTTGCATCCAGTGTGCCACTCGTAATCGTCAGATCGCCATCGACATTCAGATCACCACCCAAATCAAATGTATTCCCCGTAACACTATTGAATTCCAGATTAAAATAATCCGGATCTCCTAAATCCTCTACTGTCAGTATGCCTGCAGTACCATCACCAACATACAAGAACAGGCCAGAGTCAGCATCGGTAGCGAAGTTAGTAAAAGTATTGCCGCCGTCAAGCTGGAAGGTGCCGTTATTGATTAATGTCGCGTTATCAATGGCCTGGTCGTTCAAGTCAAAGGTGTTGTTGGCCGCAATCGTCAAGTTGCCACCAATATCAATGGCACTTGTGATTACTTGTAGAATATTGAGACTGGCACCATTCACCGTCAGGTCGTTGAAGAAATTGGTACCGCCCGTATTGATCGTGTGTGTGCCAGCTGCTCCATCAAACATCACTGTGTTTGAGTCCGCGTTGAAGATACCTCCGCTGCTGTCCCAGTTACCCGCTACTGTGATGTCAAATGTCACCTCATCCAGCGTGCCACTTGTGACTGTGATATCACCTTCAACATCCAGTGCCGCACCTAACTGGTAGGTATTGGTACCTGCTGTACTGAATTGCACATCGAAATAATCCGGACTGCCGAAGTCCTTGACCGTTATGTTTGCCGCAGTACCATCACCGACATAGCTCACCAAACCACTATCGGTATCCATAGTGGTAATGGCAACCGTCTCACCACCTTGTAATTGCAAGGTACCGGTATTGGATAAAGTGGTTAAGGTCAGGTCCTGACCATTTATGTCAAACGTATCTCCAGCAGCACTGATCGTGAGTAAGTTAATTGTGGCGGCACCCGTGATTAACTGGGCTGTACTGCTGTTACTGACCGTGACGTTATTAAAACTATTGCCACCACTGTCAATAGTTTGGGTTACTCCACCATCAAATGTCACCGTCGAGCCGGTGTTGGTGAACGAACTTGCACCACTGACCCAATCCCCTGCTATTTCAATAT
>QNDV01000351.1 GCA_003646045.1 bacterium | reverse complement strand
TTCTGCCGGCGCCTCATAGATGAAGGCGTCTTCGTGAATCCGGTGGTCTCGCCGGCGGTGGACAAGGGCGCCGCCCTACTGAGGCTGTCGCTCATGGCGACCCATACCGAGGACGAGATCCACAAGGCCATGGATATCATGGTCAAGGTGGGCCGGGAACTGGGAGTCATTCCCGCCTGATACCACGCTTTCGTCACCGGTCCCCCACCACGCCGCCTGCCCGGGAGGAAGCATGTCCGCCATTGCCGCATCCGTCACCGTGACACCCGTGGCCGGCAATCGGGACCTGGACGCATTCCTGAAGCTGCCCGCCCGCCTCTACGCCGACGACCCCAACGCCGTGCTCCCCCTCTACAGCGAGATGAAGGGCTTCTTCGACAAGGAAAAGAATCCCTTCCACAGCCACGCCGAGACCGAACTGTGGCTGGCACGCCGGAACGGGCGGGTCACCGGTCGCATCGCCGCCTGCATCGACCGCTACAACAACGAGCACCACAACGAGCAGGTGGGGTTCTTCGGTTTCTACGAGGCGGATGAAGACCCGGAAACCGCGCGCACCCTGCTGACCACGGCACGGGACTGGATCGCCGCGCGGGGCATGCAGACCATGCGCGGACCAGGCTGCTTCACCTCGAACCACGACTGGTACGGCCTGCAGGTCGACGGCAAATGGAACCGCCCGGTGGTGGGCATGCCCTACAACCCGCGCTACTACATCGGCCAGTTCGAGGACTTCGGACTGACCGGCTGCAAGGATCTCTACGCCTGGCACCTCCATACCCACGGCGAGTTTCCCCGGAAGATGCAGCGCCTCATCGACCGCATCCTCGGCCGGCCCGGACTGACGATACGTTCCTTCGACATGAAGAACTTCACGGCCGACGCCTCCATCGTGCGCGACCTGTACAACCGCAGCTGGAGCAGCAACTGGGGCTTCATCCCCCTGGACGACGCCGAGTTCCAGCACATGGCCAAGGACATGAAGTCCATGGTCGATCCGGCCTATCTCCTGATTGCCGAGATGGAGGGTGAGCCCATCGGGTTCTCCATGACCATTCCCGATTTCAACGAGGCCACCCAGTCGTTGAAAGGCAAACTGTTCCCCTTCGGTTGGCTGAAATTCCTGCTGGCCAAGCGGAAGATCCGCTTCGCACGCACCCTGCTCATGGGGGTGGTGCCCGAGTACCGCAAGCTGGGCGTGGACTTGGCCATGGTCTACTGCTCCATGCAGGCGGCATTCGCTCGCGGTGTCGTGGAGGGCGAATGCTCCTGGGTGCTGGACGACAACAAGGCCATGAACCGGGTACTAGAGGGCTACGGCGCGGACCGTTACAAGACCTACCGCGTGTACGAACTTCCCGTGGCGTAGGTGTGACCATGTCCGATAATCCCGGCCACCACCCACTGATCGCCCTGACCGGGGCGACGGGCTTCCTGGGCAGCCACATCGCCGACTGTCTGCTGGCGCGCGGCTTTCGGGTACGCGCCTCGGTGCGGGCCACCAGCAGCCTGCGCTGGCTTGAGGGCAAGGACCTCGAGACGGTGGTTCTGGATCTGGACCAACCCGCCGACGCCGACCGGCTGCTCGAGGGCGCCGACGGCATCATCCACTGCGCCGGCGTGGTGAGTGAAACCCGTCCCGGGGATTACGAACATGGCAACGTGGACATCACGCGCTGTCTGCTGGAGGCGGCGACCCGGCGCTGGTCCGAGGCCCCCGGGGGCCACGCCCCCGCTTTCGTTTTCATCTCCAGCCTGGCCGCCCACGGCCCGGCGACCCTGGACAACCCCGCCCTGGAATCCAACGAATCCGCGCCCATCACCGCCTACGGCCGCAGCAAGCGCGACGCCGAGACCGCCGTGACCCGCGCGGGCGGCCTGTTCCGTCGCGCCATCCTGCGGCCACCGGCATTGTATGGCCCGCGGGACAAGGACTTCCTGCCCCTGCTGCGCCTGGCCAAGGCCGGCTGGACGGTGCGCCTGGGCCGGACCATGAACGGCCTTTCCCTGGTGGACGGTCGGGACGCGGCGTCGGCGGCGGTAGCCCTGCTGGAGTGTCCCGAGGCCGAGGGCGTGTTCTTCGTGGATGACGGTACCCGGGGTTATGATCACCGGGGGCTGGTGGCGGCCCTGTCCGCCGCGGCGGGTCGGCGCGTACGCACCATCCCCGTTCCGTTGTGGCCGCTGCGGGCGGCATCGCAGGTATTCGGACGCGGACCTGCGGGACGCCTGCCTGTCTTGAACAAGGACCGGGTGCGCGACCTGTCGGCAGTAGGCTGGGCCTGCGACGGACGGCGACTGGTCGCGATGACCGGCTTCGAGGCCCAGTGGGACGCGGCGCGGGGCCTGACCGATACCATGGAGTTCTGCCGCAGGGAGGGCTGGCTGTGAACCTGCGGCGCACCCTGGTGGAGCTGTCGCTCAGGCGCATGAACATCGACCGCTGGGCCGTGGTCTACCTGGCCATGAGCGCCATCTACTCGTTGCTGAATCCCGATGTTTTCCCCGCCCCCGGCCGGTTCATCACGATCCACGTGGGCCTGGGCCTGCTCGTGTGGTTCGTGCCGCCCTGGCTGCGGGGACTGCGCTGGACACCGGCCCGCCTGTTGGGCGAAATCTACCTGCCCATGCTGTTCCCGATCCTTTACGCCGAGCTTGAATACCTGGGGCTGATCTTCTTCGATTTCGAGAGCAGCCTGGACCCCTCCCTGATCCGCCTGGAGGAATGGCTTCACGGCGGCCAACCCAGCCTGGAGTGGTCGCGCCTGTGGCCCTGGCCCTGGTTCCACGAGCTCATGGAGTTCGCCTACTTCAGCTACTACTTCCTGGCCGTGGCCTTCCTGGTGCTGGTGTTCAGGGCACGGGGCGTGCCGCGGGATATGCGCTGGGACGCGGTGCGGGATTTCGTGCGCGACCTGAGCGCCACCATGCTCATCTGCTACGCGCTGTATTCCATATTCCCGGCCTGGGGCCCCAAGTATTTCCGCGCGGGTTACGTGGAGGTGGACGGTTGGATCTTCACCCGCATCATGCGGCACATCCACGAGAACGGCGCCCTGCTGGGGGCGGCGTTTCCCAGCAGTCACGTGGCGGCATCCCTGATCCCCTGGTGGCACACCTGGAAGTGGTTCCCGCGGCACCGGTGGTGGATGACGGTACTCTTCGTGCTGCTGTGCATGTCCACGGTGTACAACCGCTACCATTATGTGGTGGATGTTTATGCGGGGCTGTTGTTGGGGGGGATCGTGCTGGTGATGGGGTATTTGTTGGGGGATCGGGCGCGGGGTGGGGTTGGAAAGTAGTTTTGTTCCTGGCTACTCGGCGGCCGGGCACGGACAAACTAGGGCTGCTATCGGAACAACGCCTTTATACCACCAAGGGACGATCGCTTTGCCGGCAGCGGGGTCTCGGCGATTGGGAGGTAGTCGACAACGGAGTGGATGGCTGGATCGTCGTTCATGTCCTGGATCCAGGCATCGATCGAGTCGGTGTCCGTCGTGCCCCAGTAATTGCCGGTTAGATCCTGTATAAATGTGGTTTCGAAGAACCAGCGCGTTTCTACAGCCAAGATACCGCTTTTGAGTATGTGGCCACTCGTTAGCTGAACGGACCCATTGCTCGCAATATCAATTGTCGACGCGATCTGCCCGCCCGTAAAAACGTTTGCTGTACCTACAACACGGCTCCCGGAATCGACATCGAGACTTGAGTAGTTGCCATGAAGCTGATTGTCAGCTAACTCGACATATGACGCAGATGTAACCCATATCGCTTGGCCAACTGCACTGGTAGCTCTGCAGTTAGTTA
>QNDV01000350.1 GCA_003646045.1 bacterium | reverse complement strand
TGACGAGGGTGGTCAACGGCAGGGTCCAGGCGAAGCCGAGCAGCAGCCCCACCGCCGGATCGAGAGAGCTGCGCCGGTTGCCCAGCCAGTAGAAGGCCCACAACAGGGTAGAGCCCAGGGCCAGTCCCACACCCAGGGGCGAATCCACCTGCAACGACGAGAAGTCCCCACCCGTGGCGATGACTACTACGCCGAAGTAGCAAACGACTCCCGCCACAACATCCCTCCTGCCCAGGCGCTGGCCCAGCAGCGGCACCGCCAGCCAGCTCAGGGTCAGGGCCCAGGTGAAGTTCAGGGGCTGGGCCACCTGGGCCGGCAGCAGATCGTAGGCCTTGAACAGCACCAGGTAATAGGCGAAGGGGTTGAGTATGCCGAGGCCCAGGCAGAGCAGGGCCTGGGGGCGGGTCACATGTCTCAGAAGAGGGAGCTTGCCCTGCGTTGTTACCACGCCGAGCAGCACGATTACCGAGGCGGCGTGGGCCAGGAACAGCAGCTGCAGCGGGTCGAGATGCCGCAGGGACAGCTTGAACGCCGTGGCCACCGTGGACCAGCAGGCCACGGCCGCCAGACCGAAGAGGATCGCGCGGCGATCGTTGGTGAGGGCGAGGGTAGACATGGGGGGACTGTAGCGGTGGGGTGGTCCGGGCGCCAGAACGGGTTTGGGAGCGGTAATCTGCCAAGTGTGGGGCCCCCGGGGGCCCCACTTTAACCTAGTCAGACAAGTCCGATTATTTCACCAACGCAATCCTCAACACATCTTCCCGCCGACCAGCTTGCAGCCGCACCAGATAGACGCCCGCCGCCGCTGTCCGGCCCTGTTCGTCAGCACCATCCCAACGCAGGGCCTGGGCACCGGCACCGAAGGCCTGGTCCACAGTGAGGGTTCGCACACGACGGCCCCGCAGGTCGAAGATGACGATATCCACACGGGAGGGCGTATCCAGGGAGAAACGGATCATCGTGGACGGGTTGAAAGGGTTGGGCTCGTTGGGCTCCAGGCCGAACGGTTTGGCTACGACGATGTTGTCATCCGCGAAGGGGCTATAGAAACCGCGCAGGGTCTTGACCAGGTACGGTTTGACGGTACGCACCACCGTGGCCGGCACAGGGCCCTGCCAACCGTTTACCGTATGCCAGGTAATGGTGTATTGCCCGGGGACCACCTGATAGAAAACAGAGTCACCGGTGCCGCTGACAGCAAAACCGTCGGGGCCGGTCAGATCCCAGGCGGCGGCCGCTTCGTCGGGCACTACATCAACCACCACGGTGGCGTCCAGCACAGCGTCGCATTTCGAACCGCGAGCGCCGATCTGCACGTAGCCGGGCCGGCGTCGACAGGGGCTATTGGCGGCCAGCCCCACGTCGCCGCCGGGCAGGTCGCAGAAGTAGGGATCCTGGGCGATGTTGAAATTGAGGCCGCGGGTAAAACCGTCCGGCTCGAGATCCAAATCGTTGCCGTAGATGTCACAGTTGTTCCAGGTGGTGCGCGCCGCCCGGGCTCCCTCGCCGCCGTTGAAAGCGATGATGGTGTTGGTCACGTCGAATTCGCCCGCGCGATCGAATACGACGCCCGCGCCGTTGCCGGCCACGGTACAGCCCGTCAATAACGTCGCGCCGCCGGGATCGGACCATCCCGCCGGATCCACTATCCGCACACCCGGCCCGGCGTTGCCGTAGATCTCGCAATCGCTGATGGGCTCGCCGAGATAGAAGTTCTCGCAATCGATACCCGCACCCTGGTTGTGGTGGATGCGGCTACCGGTGATCGAGGGCGTATAGGCCGACGAACGCTGGCGGATGCCGTCGCCCAGATTGTGGTGGATGTCGCAATCCTCGATGATCGCATGCCCGTCACCCAGGGGGCTGAGACCCACACCGTTGTCGGTGAATTCGCAGCGCAGGAACCGCACATAGGTCGAAATCTCCGCGCCCGTGCCGTTGCTCTCGAAGACGCAATCCAGGAAATCGCGCACACCAAAGGGCGAACTCGAGAAGAACGGCATTTCCAACCGACCCGCTCCGCTGCTGGACGTGTCAGCCGTGATGCCCTTGCCGTTTCCGCGCAGCACGCAGCGCACGACGGTGTAATCGATATCGAACGACGAGTAGTTGATCCCCACACCGCAGTTCTCGAACAGGCAATCCGCCACCGCCAGAGCGGTCGGCCCGCTGCCGCTGATGTTCTCGGCGAACAGGCCCACATCGCAACCGTCAAAGCGCGAGTTCTTCACGACCCATTCACTGGCGCGCGGATACAGACCGGTGAGGATCACGCAGTTATCGACAGTCACGGAGGTCGACACCTGCCAGGGCCCGCCCCAGCCGTTGTCAATGACCTCGGCCCCCGCTTCGGAGAGAGTGATGTCGCGCAACAGGACATCGAAATCACCGCTGCCAGCCGGTGTCTTGAACCAGCACCTGGTCAAGCATGCGTCGCGATCCCCGCTGGCCGAACGGATGGTGAATGACTTGCCGTCCAACACCACCACGCCATCACCGGGTTCGACGTATTCCCCGTCCGCCAATACGATCTCGTCCCCGGGCCCGGCCACCGTCACCGCGTGCCCGATGGTGGCAAAGGGACTCTCCGGTGTACCGGTGTTCGTATCGAGTCCACCGGGGGCCACGAACCAGTTGGCCGCCGCCGATCCGCTCATCACCAGACAGACCGCCAGGACAACAGCCCCCCACGCGCCTTCATAATTCCGATTCATGTCCCAATCCCCTCCTGATTCAATACGCAGTGCGCCCCCCCGGCGCACACCCCCAATCTACAACCACTATCCCTCTCTCAACCACCCCTCTTCCCCTCAAGGCCTGTGTGGTGTGGTTGGGCGGGTTGGGGCGCATCGGCCCTCCGCGCCGAGGAACCGCACCGCGGCGACGCTAAGCCCCAACCCGCCCGACCACGCCGCGCAGGCCTACTCTACGGCAATGGGGAACCCCGCCGCCTCCCAGGCCAGCATCCCGCCCCGCAGCGAGAAGGCCCGCTCGTGACCCAGATCCTGCATGATGGTCACCGCCAGCGACGAGCGGCGCCCCATGCGGCTGACAAAGCACAGGCTGTGTTCGCTCATGAGCTCCGAGCTTCTTTCCCGCAGTTGCCGCAGTGGCAGGGATTCGGCGCCGGGTATGTGCCAGCCACGGTACTCGCCGGCTTCACCCACATCTATGATCCGGATGGGCGTGCCCGGATCCGCCATCAGCAGTTTCAGGGTAGTGGGCGAGATCACGTCGATCTCGTGCTCGGGAGCCTCGGTTTGCTGAGGCATATCGGCGGCGTGATCATCCTTGGGGAGGGCCTGGCATTCGGCGAAAACACGGTGGGGACATTCGTAGACGCAGATGCCGGGGTGCAGCACCTTGTGGAAGATATGTCCGATGACGTCGTCCATGTCCAGGATGTTACTCTTGCCGAGGGTCCGGTCGAACCTGGACAGATTCAACATCTCACGTACCCGCGGGCGCAGACCCGACAGGAACAAGTCACCGCCGCGGCCGCGGTACTGGCGCAGGGTCGCCTCGAGCATGTGGATGCCGCTGACGTCGCAATGATCCACCATGGACATGCGCAGCAGCAGGAAACTCTGGCCTGGGTGGGCCTCGCGATTGGCCTGGATGGCGGTCTCCACGTGGTGGACAGCCCCGAAGTAGAGTGATCCCTCTATGCGGACGATTCCGAGCTGGGGGCAGACGGGGCGCTCGTTGTCGCTGACCAGGTGGTGGAAATCGACGTCGGGAATTACCGGATGGACCACCGGGGTGGAAGACTTCACCAGGTAGCGCCCGAAACTCACCAGCATGCCCGCGATCACGGCAAAT
>QNDV01000349.1 GCA_003646045.1 bacterium | reverse complement strand
GTAGTCCTGAATGGTGCGCACTTCCACCACACCCGAGGCGGCGAAGATGTCGGTGACCTCAGCAGCCTGGTCCTCACCGATCTCCACCGCCACGTGTCCTTCGGGACGCAGCCACTCTCCCAGCCCCGAAGCCAGGGCGCGGTAGAAGATCAGACCGTCCTCTCCCCCGTCCAACGCTTCGCGCGGGTCGTGCTCGGCAACTTCCCGGTCCAGTTCGTCGATCTCGCCACTGCGCACATAGGGCGGATTGCTGACCAACAGGTCGACCTTGCCCCTCAGATGCCCGGGCAGGGGGGTGAAGCGGCTGCCGGTCAACGTGGTCAGGCGGCTGTCCACACCGTGGCGCCTGGCGTTCCGTTCCGTCAGCGCCACCGCCTGGGGATTAATGTCCACCGACCACACCGTAAGCCGCGGTACCTCCAGGGCCAGCATGATGCCGATGATGCCCGCGCCACAGCCTATCTCCACCGCCACCGGCTGCAGCAGCCGACTGTCGTTCGGAGCCAGCACGGCCACCGCCTCTTCCACCAGGCGCTCGGTCTCGGGCCGGGGGATGAAGACCCCGGATTCGACCTTGAAAGTACAGCTATAGAACTCGGTTTCGCCCAGGATGGTCTGCAGGGGTTCACCGTCACCGCGGCGGCGCACCATTTCCCGGTAGGAGGCCAGTTCGTGGCCCAGCACGGGACGGTCGTACTGCATATAGAGTTCCAGGCGGGACAAACCCAGGACATCCGCCAGCAGGCGTTCGGCATTGAGCTTGGCCGACTCGACGCCCCGGCCGGTGAACCAGTCCGCCGTTACCGAGATCAGGGTCCGCACGGTCTTGACGTCGGCGGTCACGGCGGACGGGCCTCCGGGCTGCGGGGCAATGGCGAGAATCAGTCGTCGCGGGTGGCAGCCAGGGCCTCGGTGCGACGGTGGTCCTGGATGGCGGTCACGATATCGTCCAGGTCGCCGGCCATGATGGCATCCAGGCTGTGGACGGTCAACCCGATGCGGTGGTCGGTAACCCGGCTCTGGGGATAGTTGTAGGTGCGTATCTTGGCGCTGCGGTCCCCCGTGCCCACCTGGCTGCGGCGCTCGGCGGCAATCTTGGCTTCCTGCTCGGCGATGGCCTGCTCCAGCAACCGCGACCGCAGCACACCCATGGCCTTGGCCTTGTTCTTGTGCTGGGATTTCTCGTCCTGGCACTGCACCACCAGGCCCGTGGGCACATGAGTGATGCGCACGGCGCTGTCGGTGGTATTCACCGACTGGCCACCGGGGCCCTGGGCACGATAGACATCGATGCGCAATTCCTCGGGCTTGATCTCCACGTCCACTTCCTCGGCCTCGGGCAGGACAGCCACTGTCACGGCGGAGGTGTGGATCCGACCCTGGCTTTCGGTGGCGGGTACGCGCTGGACCCGGTGTACGCCGCTTTCCCAGCGCAGGACACCGAAAACGCCCTCGCCCCGCACGGCATGGATCACTTCCTTGAAGCCGCCGGCCGTGCCCTCGGTGAGGTCTATCAATTCGGTCTTCCAGCCCTGGCGCTCGGCGTAGCGCAGGTACATGCGGGACATATCCTCGGCGAACAGGGCTGCCTCGTCGCCGCCCGTACCGGCCCGGATCTCCAGGATGGCATCGCGGTCGTCGTTGGGGTCATGGGGCAGCAACGCCGTCTCCAGATCGGCCGCAGCCTGCGCCAGGGCAGGCTCCAGTTCCCCGAGTTCCTCGCGGATCATGGCCAGCATCTCGGGATCGGATTCGGCCTTGAGCAGCTCGCGACTGTCGGCCACCTGGTTCTCCAGGTCCAGCCAGCGCTCGCCGAATTCCAGCTGCTTGCCGACGCGGGAATGATCGCGGGCCAGCTTGCGATAGGAATCCTGGTCCGACAGGGCGTCGGGGTCGGACAGGCGAACCCCCAGTTCCTTGTAGGCCACGCGCAGGGACTCGACGTTGCCTTTCACGCCGACTCCTCCCCTACCGGATCCTCCGTGGATACCGTGGTGGCACCGTCGGGCAGATCGTAGTAGGTGCGCTCGCGGAAATCGTCGGCCTCCGGTGTCAGCACGGCGCGCAGGGCGGCCATGGCCACCGTAAGCTGGTCGTCGTCAGGCTCGCTGGTGGTGATCTTCTGCAGCGCCAGACCCGGCAGGATGGCCGGTCGCACGAACCAGGACTTGCCGTACTTGCCCGAAAGCTTGATGGCTTCGTAGGCCAGGCCGCCGATGAGCGGCACGAAGGCCAGCCGGGTCAGACGATCCGGTATATCCTCGGGACGGCCCAGGAACGAAAAAACCACGATGGAGATCAACATGACGAAGAACAGGAAGCTGGTGCCGCAGCGCGGATGCAGGGTGGTCCAGGGCCGGGCTCCCGCCGCGTCCAGGCTGTTGCCGTTCTCGAAGGCGTGGATGGATTTGTGCTCGGCACCGTGGTACTCGAAGACCCGTGCCATATCCGGCAGTTTGCTGATGCCCCACAGGTAGGCCACGAACATCACCACGCGGAACAGGCCGTCCACCGCGTTCCAGACCAGACTGCCCTCGTCTGCGGGTACCACCAGGTCGGTCAGGATTATGGGCAGGTAGAAGAACAGGCCCAGGCTGAGCACGAAGCTGAACGCCACCGTGCCCCACATCATGAGGTGGGTCCCGAGAGAGGTCTTCTTCTCGTCCACCCGGTCCTCGCTGGCGGCCTGGTCGGCCGAGTACATGAGAGCGTCGATGCCCAGGGCCATGGACTCGATGAGATGAATCCCGCCGCGCATCACCGGTATGTTGAGAAATTTGAATTTCCGCACGATGCTGTTGAATGTCTTCTTGCGCACGACGATGCGGTGGTCAGGAGTACGCACGGCCATGGCCATGTACTGGGGACTGCGCATCATGACGCCCTCGATGAGGGCTTGGCCGCCCACCGCGAGATCCATCTGGCGGGCCTCGCCCTGGTCCACGGTATCGGGTCCGGCGGAGGGCGTTTCGACTGGTGCTGTATCGCTCATGTTCTTCCCTGATTCTGGTGAGGGACACAAGGACTACCGGCCACCGAAAACAAGGAAAGTGCCGGGATGGTCAACCCCGGCACTCTCGGCATTCCAGGCCTCCGGTCATGGCCGGAGATGTCGTGCGCCGGACCGTCCTCTACTTCTTACCGTAGTTCACGTTCTCATAGCGCCTGCGGAAACGCTCCACCCGGCCGGCCGTATCGACGATCTTCTGCTGACCGGTGAAAAACGGGTGGCAGTTGGAGCAGATCTCGACGTTCAGTTTGTCCCGGGTCGAGCGCGTCTGGATGACGTTGCCGCAAAGGCACGTGATCTCGCAGTCGACATATTTCGGGTGGATCTTGTCCTTCATGACTTTCGCTGCCTTTTCGCGTAATTGGGCTGTGCCGTTGATGAGGGCAAAAGGAAATACCGTGGTTCGGGCCGCGCAAGGATATTTTTCGAGGCCCACCGCGGATCAGGCGTTCATCGCCCCCAGGAACTGCTCGTTGTCCTTGGTCTTGCCCAGCTTGTCGATGAGGAATTCCATGGCCTCGATGGGATTGTAGTCACTCAGATACTTCCTGAGCACCCAGATCTTGTTGAGATCCTTCGCCGGTATCAGCAGCTCCTCCTTGCGGGTACCGGATTTGAAGATGTCGATGGCCGGATACACGCGGCGGTCGGCGATCTTGCGGTCCAGGACCAGCTCCATGTTGCCCGTGCCCTTGAACTCCTCGAAAATCACCTCGTCCATGCGGCTGCCGGTCTCGACCAGTGCCGTGGCGATGATGGTCAGCGAGCCGCCGTCCTCGATGTTGCGAGCCGCGCCGAAGAAACGCTTGGGCTTCTGGAGGGCATTGGAATCCACACCACCGGAGAGAATCTTGCCCGAGTG
>QNDV01000348.1 GCA_003646045.1 bacterium | reverse complement strand
GACCGAACGCTTTCCGGAGGCCAAGCTTTGCAACGTGGAAGGCCTGGTCAAGCTGGTGGACCGCGAAGAACTCGAGGCCAACGACTGGAGCCTGACCCCCGGCCGCTACGTCGGCGTCGCCCCCGAGGAGGTGGACGAGGACTTTGACTTTGAAGAGGCGATGCGGGAGATCCATGTTGAGTTGGAGGATCTTAATGCGGAGGCGGTGGGGCTTGCGGGGAGGATTCAGAAGAACTTCTTGGAGCTCGGGATATGAAGTTTGAAGTTGGAAGTTTGAAGTTTGAAATGAACGCAGGCGGTTTGGTTTCAAACTTCACACTTCACACTTCACACTTTTTCTGGGGGTTGGGGGTATGAGCTGGCGAGAAATCCAGCTAGGTGATGCAATTCATGTGAAACACGGATTTGCTTTCAAAGGACAGTACTTTGCGGATGCCGGCACGCATGTTGTTCTTACTCCTGGAAATTTCAATGAACAGGGTGGTTTTAGGTTACGGCCGGGGAAAGACCGGTTCTACACGGGAGATATCCCCGAAGACTACATCTTGGAAGAAGGCGACCTGATCGTCGCAATGACAGAGCAAGGTCCGGGCCTTCTGGGTAGCTCGGCATTGATACCCGAAAGCGATATCTTCCTCCACAATCAGCGGCTCGGGTTGGTCCAAATCACCGATGGTTTGATTCTGTGCAGGAAGTTCCTTTATTACCTCTTCAACACAAGAATGGTCCGAGGACAGATTAGAGGAAGCGCTTCAGGGACAAAGGTCAGACATACAGCACCAGAGCGGATCTATCGCGTTGCAGTGTCCGTCCCCTCAGATGTTGCCGAGCAACAGCGGATTGCCGACATCCTCTCCGCCTACGACGACCTGATCGAGAACAACCGGCGGCGGATTGTATTGCTGGAGCAGGCGGCGCGGATGCTCTACAAGGAGTGGTTCGTTCATCTTCGGTTTCCGGGGCATGAGCATGTTGTGGTTGTTGATGGGGTTCCGGAGGGGTGGTCAGAGGGGCAAGTCTCGGACTTCTACTCCACCTCCTCGGGTGGGACGCCAAGCAGAAAGGTGCCTGACTTCTACACTGGCGATATTCCGTGGGTGAAGACCCAAGAGCTAACCGGCTGTTTTGTCCTTTCAACTCAGGAGAAGATCACCGACGAAGCCGTCAAGCGTTCGTCGGCGAAGCTCTTCCCCAGACACACTGTTTTAATCGCGATGTATGGTGCAACCATAGGGCAAACAGCAATTCTTGCTATTCCGGCAACCACCAATCAAGCCTGCTGTGGAGTTATTCCCAAAGCGCCCGGAACTTCGTTCGTTCACTCCGGTCTTTTCTTCTCTCATCACAAGACAGACCTGGTTGCCCTGGGGCAGGGTGCTGCACAGAACAACATAAGTCAGCAGGTCATCAAATCGTTCAAGATGGTGTTGCCGTCAAAAGGGGTTCTGGATCTGTTCTCAGAAATTGCTTCTCCCCTTTTTGGCCAAATTGAAACGCTCGAGAAGCTCATTATTCAACTGGCGAAGGGCCGCGACCTTCTCCTGCCTCGTCTGATGAACGGGGAGATCGCGGTATGAGTAGTCTCAAGGCAATTGAAAAAAGGATCTTCGAAGACCTGTTTGGGATGCCAAGCGGCTATGTGCTCGACTTCACCAATAATACGTTTGCAGAATTCTTCCGTGAAGTCGCCAAGATTGATATCTACGCGGCCGAATATGCTTTCAACGGCGATTCCAAGGCCAAGCGTTTACGGGCGTTCTGGGAGATCGAACCGGATGCGCTGGTAGGCAAGGCTCTTTCCGAGTTGCTGGAGGTTTGGCAGTACAATTCCGCACGGAACGGGCACACCGATGATTCACCGCAATTTCGAAAGGCGGCGAGCATTGTTGCAAGACTCACCGGCAGGCAAAGCGACCCGGCACCCACCGAACAAGAGTTCCTGCATCGGCAATTTCGAAACATCTCCATCAAAGACCTTTCCATCGACCCCAACTTGGTACCGGTGCTGGAGTCTCGTTTGGCAGAGGTGCAGCATTGTTTGGCATCCGCCCCGTTGGCGACCATTTTCCTGTGCGGGAGCATCCTGGAGGGCATTCTTCTGGGTGTCGCTTTGCAAAAGCCTAAGGAGTTCAATCAGGCCATCAACTCGCCGAAGGACAAAGACGACAAGGTCAAGCCGTTCCACGAGTGGTCACTGGCGCAGTTTATTGATGTTGCGCATGGGTTGGGGGCATTGAAGCTGGATGTCAAGAGGTTCAGCCATGAACTGCGGGATTTCCGAAATTACATCCATCCCTATCAGCAACTCGCATCCAAATTCACACCCGACAAGCATACGGCCGAAATCTGTCTGCAAGTACTGAAGGCAGCCATCGCCGATTTATCAGGAGGCCGGAAATGAGCAAGCGGATTCGGCGTATCGGCTCCATCAAAAGAGAATTGCTTAAAAAATCGCGGGAAGCGGCCCTGGCTGCCGTGCAGATCTTCAATAACCCAAATATCGGCTTCAAGTCGGAATCCTATGTAGTTCTTATGATTATCGCCTGGACCTATCTGCTCCACGCATATTTTCGCGACCAAAACATCGAGTACCGCTACCGCCAACCAACTGGCAAACGGCGCAATTTCGATAAAACCAAGCATGGAGCCTACAAATATTGGGAGCTTGAACGCTGCCTAAACTATGCCAAATCCCCAATCGACAGGGACACAGCTAACAACCTGCGGTTTCTGATCGGGCTGCGCCATGAGATCGAACACCAGATGACGACCCGAATCGATGACATTCTGAGTGCGCGATTTCAGGCGTGTTGTTTGAACTACAACGAGTACATCAAGAAGCTGTTTGGGGACGACAACGGAATCGAAAAGCACCTTTCCTTCAGTCTCCAGTTTTCGACCATCTCTAACGAACAGAAGGAATTGCTTGAAGAGCAGCCTGGGCTGCCTGCCAACATCCATGGCTACATTCAGGAATTTGACGCAGAATTATCCGATGAGGAATTCGCCAATCCGCGCTACGCCTACCGGATACTATTTGTTCCAGAGACCGCCAACCGCAGGGGCCAAGCTGACCGTGTGATCGAATTCATCAAGAGCGATTCTCCGCTGGCCGAGGCCGTCAACAAGGAATACACCGTTATCAAAGAGACGGAAAAGAAGAAGTGCCTGCCCAAGCAGGTCGTGGATTTGATGAAGGCGGAAGGTTACTCCGGTTTTTCAATCCACTACCATACGCAACTCTGGAAATCACTCGATGCCAAAAATCCCGCCAATGGTTACGGCACGATGGTAGCGGGAAAGGTCTGGCATTGGTATGCGCGATGGGTGGATGTGGTGCGAAAGCACTGCCATGACGGCGGAGGAAAATATTCTTGAAATTGAAAGCGCTCTTTTCTCAACATGCCCTCGGAAAGCGGATAAAAAAGGAGTTCTGATGCTGCCCCACACCGAGAACACGCTGGTCCAGCAGACCACCCCAGATTGCCTGCGGAATGAGCTGGTTTGGGACTTGGTGTACACCTACAGCATCGGAGGTTTCCTCCTGCCTCACCTGATAAACGGGGAGATACCAATATGAGTGACACAGTCTTTACGAAGGTTGACTACGATTTGGGTTCACTGGTTGAGAGTATCGAGTTGGGGGAGATTCGGAGCAAACGAAAATGACTTCAAACTTCTCACTTCAAACTTCTCACCTTACAAACCTCACCGCCCTCGGTGAAGGCTTCACCACCGAGTTCAAGCGTGCTGGCACGTCGAACCTGGGGGGAAGTTTGAAGAGTGAAGTTGGAAGTTTGAAATGAAGAGTGATTTGGCGGGAAGGACCTTTGAATTTGCTCAGCGGGTGGTGAAGGTTTGCCGGTTTCTGGATG
>QNDV01000347.1 GCA_003646045.1 bacterium | reverse complement strand
GAGTGGTGGGCATCGGCGGGGGTAGCACCATGGACCTGGCCAAGGCGGTCTCCCTCATGTTGACCAACCCGGGCTCGGCGGCCGATTACCAGGGGTGGGACCTTATTCGCCGGCCGGCGGTTTACCATGTGGGCATTCCCACCCTGGCCGGCACCGGCGCCGAGGTGTCGCGAACAACGGTCCTCACCGGACCGGAGAAAAAGCTGGGCATCAACTCGGACCATACCGTCTTCGACCAGGTCGTCCTCGATCCGGACCTGCTGGCCGGGGTGTCCACCGAACAGTGGTTCTACACGGGGATGGACTGCTACATCCACTGCGTCGAATCGCTCCAGGGGACCTTTCTCAATGCTTTTTCCCGGGCCTACGGCGAGCAGGCCATGGCCCTGTGCCGCCAGGTGTTTCTCCAGGACTCCCCCGACGGCGACGAGAAACTGATGATGGCTTCCTACTGCGGCGGCATGAGCATCGCCTATAGCCAGGTGGGAGTTTGCCACGCCCTCTCCTACGGCCTGAGCTTCGTGCTCGGGCTGCACCACGGCATCGGCAACTGCGTGGCCTTCGACTACCTGGAGGAATTTTACCCCGAGGCGGTCGAAGAGTTCCGCCGCATGATGCAGCGCCACAAGGTGAACCTCCCACGGGGATTGACCGCCGATTTGCCCGACGAGAAGCTCGAGAAGATGGTCGACGTGGCGTTGGTGCTGGCGCCGTTGTGGGAGAACGCCCTGGGGCCCGACTGGCGTGAAAAAATGACCCGCGAGCGCATCCGTGATCTCTATCGGCGGATGTAGCCGCGCGATAGCCCGCCGAGGGCAACGATAGCGTGTCCGGCGGGCTTTATGAATTGTCTTCCCGCGCCAAGCGCGGTGGCGGCGGAGGAATCCATGTCGTGGAAATCGATCGAGCCTGGCTTGTGGCTGGGATCGGCGCTGGCCCGGTGCGCCAAGATGATCAGCCGCCTGGCCGGCACCCCGGTCTACCTGGGCCGTGCGCCGGTTCATCCGAGCCGCAGCGTCGTGGTCCTGTTCCCGTTTCAGCCCAGCTTGATCTGCTGCGGGCTGGCCGGCATCGTCACCATCAGGCGTCCGGAGGCCCGGCCCGTGGACATGGAGGGGCTGGAGACGGCCGTGACGGCGGCGACCAGCGCCGAGGCGGAGGGGGGCGTCGGGCCTGAGGCAGGGTTTCTCGGCGGCCACGAGACCGTGGAAACCCTCTTGGGTGCCGTGCGGCGCCTCAAGACCAGCGGCATGTTTTACACCATCTTCACCCAGCCGGCGGTCCGCCGGCGCCTGGAACACTTTGCCCGGCGGCTCGGTGACGCCGCGGCGGACGGAAGCCGAGCCCTGGAAACGCTGGCAGGACGCTTCGACACCGTCTTGGTGGATCGTCTCACCGGCCGCCTGGAGCGTTTCAAGGACGCCGCCTGGTGCCTGGAGCGGGAGGTGTTGGCCAACATCGATCGCGTGGCCGAACTGATGACGCCCCGGCAGCCCCCGCCGACGCCCGAGGCTCTCCAGATCTATCAGAACCTCAACACGGCGCTCAACAGTCTCGAGCGTCTCGAGGTTAGGGGACGGGATTCGGCCGGGGTGTCGCTGCTGTTCAACCTGACGGGCGACGGGTATGCCGCCTTTGGCCGGGCCTTGGCCCGGGATGGCCTCGAGGATGCGTTTCGGCAGCGCCAAAGCGGCGAAACCCTGCGCCACGGCGGCATCAGCGTCCGCCGGACCAAAGAGGCGGCCGCCGTCAGCCTGGTCTACAAGGTCGCCGCAGAGATCGGCTCCCTGGGCGACAACATCCGCTGCCTGCGCGAGGCCATCCGGGACGATGCGATGTTGCACCGGCTCGTGGCCGTCCCCGGCATCAGGGCCACCATCTCGGCCCACACCCGCTGGGCCTCGGTGGGGGCCATCACCGAGGCCAACTGCCACCCGGTGGACAACGGCATCGTGGGCCGGCCCGCCGGGGCCGAGGCGATCATCCACGCTTGCCTCAACGGCGACATCGACAACTACCGGCAGCTGCGCCGGGACTACGAGACCCGCTGCGGCGCCATCCCCGCCGATATCACCTCGGATACCAAGATCATTCCGCTGCAGGTGGCGTATTACCTCGAGCAGGGCCTCGGCGTGGAGGAAGCCTTCCGGCGGGCGGTCAACGACTTCGAGGGCTCCCATGCCATTGCCCTGCACACGGACCTCGCTCCGGGGTGCCTGTTCCTGGCCCAGCGCGGCAGCGGCCAGGCGATTTTCGTCGGGCTGGGCGAAGACGTGTATCTGTCCACCAGTGAGCTCTACGGGCTGGTGGAAGTCACCGACCGCTACCTTAAGCTTGACGGCGAACGGATTTGCCAGGGCCCCGGAGGGCCGGTCCAGGGGCAGACCTTCGTGCTCGACGGCCGCCGCGGGGGAGGATTGGCAGGAATTCACGCCATGGCCTATGACGGCACCCCCCTTGACCTGGACGAGGCCCAGGTCAAGCAGACCACCATCACCTCGCGCGACGTGGACCGCCAGGGGTTTGCCCACTATTTTCTCAAGGAGATCAACGAGGCCCCCCTGTCCGTGGCCCGCACCCTGCACAACCGCTGGAAACTCTGCCCCGGCGCTTCGGACTGCTGCCAGGTGGTCCTGGACGACCGGACTTTCCCACCTGCCGTAAGCCGGGCCCTGGCCGATGCCAGGCTGCGGCGGGTCTTCTTCGTCGGCCAGGGCACCGCCGGGGTGGCGGCCCGGGCCTGCGCTGAAATGCTCAGGTACTACCTGAACGACCCGGCGGTGACCGTGGGCGCCATGAAGGCCTCGGAACTCAGCGGGTTTCATCTCGGCGCGGCCGGTGAAAACGATTCCATGGCCGATGCGCTGGTGGTGGCCATCAGCCAGAGCGGTACCACCACCGACACCAACCGGGCGGTGGACATGGCCCGGGCCCAGGGCGCCTTGACGGTGGCCATCGTCAACCGGCGCGATTCGGATCTGACCTTCAAGACGGATGCGGTGGTCTACACCAGCAGCGGGCGGGATATCGAGATGTCGGTGGCCTCCACCAAGGCCTTCTACGCTCAGATCGTTGCCGGGGCCCTGCTGTCGCTGCACCTGGCCTCGGTGCGCGGGCGGCGTGATGCCGTGTTCGTCACCCGGGAGATCCGCGAGTTGCTGGCGCTGCCGGAAAAGATGCGCGCCATCCTTGCCATGGACCGCGACATCGCCCGTTCCGCCAGGCGCCTGGCCCCCGCCAAGGCCTACTGGGCCGTGGTGGGCAGCGGGTCCAACAAGGCCTCGGCGGACGAGATCCGCATCAAGCTCAGCGAGCTTTGCTACAAGACCATCTCCTCGGACTACGTGGAGGACAAGAAGCACATCGACCTGTCCAGCGAGCCGTTGATCCTCGTGTGCACCGCCGGCACCCGGGGGGCGGTGGTGAGCGACATAATCAAGGACACGGCGATTTTCGCCGCCCACAAGGCCACTCCGGTGGTGATCTGCGACGAGGACGAACATCGCTTCGCCCCCTACGCGGCGGATGTGTTCCGGGTGCCCACGGTTTCCGAGCACCTGGCTCCCATCGTCAACACCCTCGCCGGCCATCTCTGGGGCTACCACGCCGCCCTGGCCATCAACGACGGCTCGCGGCTGCTGCACCGCTTTCGCGAAGAACTCCAGGCGCTCATCGATGACTTCGGCAGCCGGGGCCTGGACGTTTACGAAATCGTTCTGGAGAAGTCTTTCCGGGAGAAGGTGGCCGCGTTCTACCGGGAGTTTCGCAGCCGCTGCCGCCAGGCGGGGGAGACGACGGCCCTGGCCCATGCCGCCGACCTGGGGCTGTTGCTCAAATACCTGTCCGGGCGGCTGCCCATGGGCGATTTCGAGGTCG